>DNCF01000312.1:0-2072 GCA_003484545.1 Massilia sp.
GCCGGAGCAGCCGCCGGCGCCGCAGGCGCCGCGGCAGGGGCGGCCGGCGCCGAGTACTGCTGCACGCCTGCCGGCGGCAGCATCACCATCTGGTTCTGGGGCATTGCGGACGACTTGACGATGCGGACCTTGCTCTCGCCTTCGGTCACTTCGAGTTCAGCGATGTCCGATTCGGCGACGAGGTCGATCAAAGTCTTGAGTTTACGAAGATCCATGTGAAACCCCTTGGAATTATTTGTGTTTTAAGAGTAAGCGAAGCGCCAAAAAGAAGGCGCATCCGCGCATGATGCATGAAGTTGACGTAGATTAACGCTGTTTAAGCGCAAAGTCGATGGCAAACCGATATCCGTCCACGCCCAGTCCGCAGATCGTCCCGCGGGCGATCGCCGCCAGGTACGAGTGGTGCCGGAACTCTTCACGCTGGTAAATGTTTGAGATATGTACCTCAATAAACGGGATCGCCACCGCGGCCAGCGCATCGCGCAATGCCACGCTCGTGTGGGTCAGCCCGCCAGGATTGATGACGATCGCGTCCACGCCCTCGTCACGGGCGGCGTGGATGCGGTCGATCAGCGCACCTTCGTGGTTGCTTTGAAAGCAGGAAAGCGATCCGCCCGCTGCGGCAGCCTGAGCCGTCGCAGCGCTTTCGATGTCGGCCAGCGTTGCTGCGCCGTACACCGCAGGCTCCCGGGTTCCCAGCAGATTCAGATTGGGACCGTTCAGCAGCAGTAGCTTTTTCGCCATGTTTTTGTAGAGTCTATGCTCGAAAGTGACGCATTTTGCCGCCAACAATACGTATTGGCAAGCAATAAAATTCAGTGCGAATAAGCGTGACTTGGGCGGAGTTCGGAAAAGAACGACCGTTCGTGAGCATCACAGTGCCGCCAGGTCGGCCTTCAGCTCGTCGAACTTCAGCTTGCCCAGATAGGTCTTCTTCACTTGCCCATCGGCGCCGATCAGGACCGTAAACGGCAGGCCGCCACTCGGATTGCCGAAGCCGCGCGACAGCTCGGTGCCGCCCATGCCGCCGACGTACAGCGGGTACTTGATGTTGTGCTTGGCAGCGAATTCGCTCATCGCCGACGGCGAATCGATGCCGATGCCGATCACGTTGAAGCGCCGCTGTTCTCCCACCTTGGCTTCTTCGTTTGCCAGCGCCGACAGTTCCGGCATCTCCTGCACGCAGGGAGCGCACCAGGTGGCCCAGAAGTTCACCAGCAGCGGCTTGCCTTTCCACTTGTCCAGCGACTCGGTCTTGCCGGCCAGGTCGTTGAGCGATTGCGCATATAAGTTAGTCGAGGCGCTGTGGGCCGGGCCGCCGGTCGGAGCGATGGCGGTGGTGACCGGGCCTTGCGGCTGTTTTTTGACACCCAGATAAGCGCCGAGCGCGCCGAAGAGTACGGCCACGGCCGCGAAGGCGGCCAGCTTCTTTTTGTTCATTCGTCCTGTTCCAGAGATTCATCGGTCGTCATCAAGGCGCGCAGGCCGGCCGCGTCGACACGCTGCAGGCGGCCATCGGCGCGCGGCTTGAGTGCCCCACGCAAGTCATGAAAATCATACAACTCGGCGTGCACCGCTTCCTTATGCCACAGGAAGCTCACCGTTTCAACCGGCTCATGGCGCGCACCCTTGAAGTGCGGGGTTTCGGAGATCTCTATATTGACGTTGCGGTTCAGGAGGAAAATCTCGACCTCCTTGGCGCTGTCGGCGAACAGTTGCAGGTGGATGTCGTCGTGCTCGCCGGCGGTGCCGTTCAGCACCGCGCCGGTGAGATAGGGACGGAAGTCGGCCAGCGCTTCCATCACCTGCAGCGCGGTTTCGCGCAGCGCGCGCACGCGTTCGGCGTGCGCGCTGCCGCCGAACAGGGACTGGTATTTACGGACCTCGTCCTCGATCTGCAGGTTGTCGGGCATCAGGTTGGGGGCCGGCTGGTCCACGCCGAGCACCTGGCGTGCGGCCTTGCGGCGGGCGGTGGCGTAGTCGGCGCCGTCCTGGGCGATCATGCGCGCGGCCGTTGCGGCAATCTCGGCGCGCAGCTGAAGTAGGTCATTGTTCTGGCTTGGCATCATGAG
>DNCF01000312.1:2269-15737 GCA_003484545.1 Massilia sp.
CTGGCCAAGGAGGCCGGCCACCGCGTCACCGGTTGCGACGCCAACGTCTATCCTCCGATGAGCACCCAGCTCGAAGCCCAGGGCATCGAACTGATCCAGGGTTACGGTCCGGAGCAGGTGTCGCTGAACCCCGACCTCTACGTGGTCGGCAACGTCATGACCCGCGGCAATCCGCTGATCGAGGAAATCCTGAACCGCGGCCTGCCTTACGTGTCGGGCCCGCAGTGGATCGGGGAACATATTCTGCGTAATAAATGGGTGCTGGCCGTGGCCGGCACCCACGGCAAGACCACGACCTCGTCGATGCTGGCCTGGATCCTGGAAGACGCGGGTTACGCGCCGGGCTTCCTGATCGGCGGCGTGCCGATGAACTTCGGCATCTCGGCGCGCCTGCAGGGCGCGACCGAGTCGGACTTCTTCGTGATCGAGGCCGACGAATACGACACCGCCTTTTTCGACAAGCGTTCCAAGTTCGTGCACTACCACGCCAAGACCGCCGTGCTGAACAACCTGGAATTCGACCACGCCGACATCTTCCCGGACATCGGCGCCATCGAAACCCAGTTCCATCACCTGGTGCGCACCGTGCCGGGCGTGGGCCGGCTGGTCGTCAACGGCGACGAAGCCTCGCTCGCGCGCGTGATCAAGCGCGGCTGCTGGAGCGAGAAGGAAACCTTCGGGGTGTCCGACGGCGTGAACTGGTCGCTGGTCGAGCATCCGGGCGGCGCCAGCTTCGACGTCGTCTTCAATGGCGAAGTGCAGGGCACCGTGCACTGGGAACTGACCGGCAAGCACAACCGCTCGAACGCACTGGCCGCGATCGCCGCCGCCCGCCACGTCGGCGTGCCGGTAGCGCAGTCGGTCGACTCGCTGTCGCGCTTCCAGAGCGTCAAGCGGCGCATGGAAGTGCGCGGCGTGGTGAACAATGTCACCGTCTACGACGACTTCGCCCACCACCCGACCGCGATCGCGACCACGGTGGGCGGCCTGCGCCAGCGCATTGGCACCTCGGGGCGTATCCTGGCCGTGCTCGAGCCGCGCTCGAACACCATGAAGCTGGGCGCGATGAAGGATGCGCTGCCGGGCAGCCTGAAGGATGCCGACCTGGTGTTCGGCTTCGGCAGCCAGCAGGCGCTGGGCTGGTCGCTGGCCGACGCCCTGAAGCCGCTGGGGGGAATCGCCCACAGCTTCGACCAGATCGACTACATGGTGCAGGCCATCGTGCAGGCGGCCCAGCCGGGCGACCACATCCTGGTGATGAGCAACGGCGGTTTCGGCGGCGTGCACCAGAAGCTGCTCGAGGCCCTGGCGAAATGATCGGCTACCCGCACGTTCTGTACCTCCACGGTTTCCGTTCCTCGCCGCGCTCGTTCAAGGCGCGCGTGGTGCAGGAGCGAATGACGGCCGCCGGGCGCGCGGGCAACCTGATCTGCCCGCAGCTGCCGGCCTCGCCGAAAGCGGCGATGGAACTGGCGCTGCTGCTGGCCGAGCGCCATGCGCCGGACAACCTGGCGATCGTCGGCTCCTCGCTGGGCGGCTTCTATGCCACCTGGCTGGCCGAGCGCCTGGACGTGCCGGCGGTGCTGCTGAACCCTTCGGTCGATCCCTTGAAGAGCCTGGAAAAGCATGTCGGCGTCACCACCGCATGGCATTCAAGCGAGCCGTTCGAGTTCCGCCGCGAGTACATCGACGAGCTGGCCGAACTGAAGGTGGAGCGCATCACCCGGCCCGAGCGTTATTTCCTGATCGCGGCGACCGGCGACGAAGTGCTGGACTACCGCGACATGGTGGCCCACTATGCCGGCGCGCGCCAGCACGTGATCGATGGCAGCGACCACGCGATCTCGGAATTCCCGCAGTACGTGGACGAGGTGCTGGCCTTCTGCCAGCCGCAGGTCGACTGGGCCGGGGCAGGCAAGGCAGAGTGAGAAGCGCTTCCCTGCGCCGGGCGAAATGGCATCGCCATGTCGAGGCCCTGCGCGCGCCGGCGACGATGCGCGACTGGCTGACGACGCCAGGTTCGCTGACCGCGCGCCTGGTGAAGAGCAGCATGGCCTTCCGCGTCAGGCGCCTGCACCAGAAGGCGGCGCTGTGCGCGCTGGAGGAAGCGGGGCCGGTCAAGCTGCCGCGGCGCGTGCGCGTCTGGGAGCGCGAAGTGCTGTTGTGCTGCGACGGCAGGCCGGTGGTGTTCGGCCACACCGTGGTGCCGATGTCGGCCACGGCGGCGGACTGGCCGCTGTTTTCGGCGCTGGGCGAACGCTCGCTCGGCACCACCCTGTTCTACGACCCGAAGGTCGTGCGCGGGACACTGGAATTTGCCAGGCTGCGCCGCGGCCATCCGCTGGTCGACAAGCTGGACAAGGCGCTCGCCGGCGAGCTGCAAGGAAACGTATTTTATGCGCGGCGTTGTGTCTACCGCCGCCGTCAAGGCCTGCTGATGGTCACCGAGGTATTCTTGCCGGCGGTACTCGATCTGGGCGCAACACCTATAACGCGAAACGAAACATGAATGTATTTTTTGAAGAGTCGGGCGATTTCAAGGTCGGCTCGGTGCTGTCCCAGGCAGGCGAGGCTTACCAGGTAGAACTGGCAAGCGGCAAGCGCACCAAGGTGAAAGCCAGGGACGTGCTCCTGCAGTTCGAGAAACCCGATCCCGAAGCGCTGCTGGAAGCGGCGAAAGGCATCGCCGCCGACGTCGACCTCGAGTTCCTGTGGGAAGTAGCCGGCCAGGAAGAGTTCGGCTTCGCCGAGCTGGGCGCCGAGTACTTCGGTCATGCGCCGCTCCCGACCGAGGCGGCCGGCCTGGTGCTGGCCCTGCACTCGGCCCCGATCTACTTCTATAAAAAGGGACGCGGACGCTACAAGGCCGCGCCCGAGCAGTCGCTGCGCGCGGCCCAGGCCGGTATCGAGAAGAAGAAACAGCAGGCGCTGATCCAGGCCGCCTACGTCGAGGAGCTGAAGGCGGGCAAGCTGCCGGAATCGATGGCGCCTATCGTCCAGCAACTGCTGTTCAAGCCGGACAAGAACACCATCGAATACAAGGCGATGGAAACGGCCGCCAGCGAACTGCAGACGTCGGCGCCGCGCCTGATGCTGGCAACGAAGGGCATCGCCTCGCCGAAAGAGCTGCACATGGGCCGCTTCCTGTTCGAACATTTCCCGCGCGGCGTCGGTTTCCCGCCGCTGCCGGTGCCGAGCGCCCCAGCCGACCTGCCACAAGCCAAGGTCGCCGCCTTTTCGATCGACGACGTGACCACCACCGAGATCGACGACGCCTTCTCGATCGAGCACCTGGAAGACGGCAACGTGCGCGTGGGCATCCACATCGCCGCGCCGGGCCTGGCCATCAAGCCGGACGACGAGATCGACAAGATCGCGCGCGGCCGCATGTCCACCGTTTATATGCCGGGCGACAAGATCACCATGCTGCCGGACGAGGTGGTGGATGCCTTCACCCTGGCCGAAGGCACGACCTGCCCGGCGCTGTCGCTGTACGCGACCCTGAACCCGGCCGATTGGACGCTTGTGTCGACCACGACCCGCGCCGAGCTGGTGCCGATCGAGAGCAACCTGCGCCACAACGACCTGGACGACCTGGTCAACGAAGCGACGCTGGAAAACGGCGAAGGCGACTATCCGCACAAGGCCGAGCTGGCGCTGCTGTGGAAGTGGGCGCTGAAGCTGGAAGCGGGCCGCATGGCCAAACGCGAAGCCTTCGGCCTGAAGCCCGAGCAGGCGAACCGGGTCGACTTCAACTTCTACGTCGAGGACGACGTGGTCTCGATCGTGCGCAGGAAGCGCGGCGCGCCGCTCGACAAGATCGTCGCCGAGCTGATGATCTTCGCAAACAGCACTTGGGGCAAGCTGCTGCACGACTGCGGCGTGCCGGGCATCTACCGTTCCCAGGGCGCCGGCAGCGGCGCCGGCTGGGCCGCCAAGATGCAGGTGCGCATGGTCACGCACGCCGCGCCGCACCAGGGCCTGGGCGTCGACCAGTACGCCTGGAGCACCTCGCCGTTGCGCCGCTATACCGACCTGGTCAACCAGTGGCAGATCATCGCCTGCGCCGAGCACGGCGTGACCGCGCCCCTGGTGGCGCCGTTCAAGCCGCGCGACGCGACGCTGTTCTCGATCGTCTCCGCTTTCGATGCCGCCTACTCGGCCTACAATGACTTCCAGCAGACCATGGAACGCTACTGGTGCCTGCGCTGGCTGGGCCAGGAAAACGCGAAGCAGGCCGACGCCGTGGTCCTGAAGGAAGACGTGCTGCGCCTGGTCGACATTCCGCTGGTGATCCGCCTGGCCGGCCTGCCGCAGGTGGCGCGCGGCGCCCAGGTCAAGCTCGATATCGTGCGCTGGGACGAAGTCGACCTCTCGCTCGAAGCGCGCCTGCTCGAAGTGGCGCAGGCCGCGCCGAGCGAGGAGCTGGCCTTCGAAGAGGAAGACGAGGGCGACACCGGCGAAGCCGCGGTGGAAGAAGTGGTGGAAGCCGAAGGCGCGGTGGCGGCGATCAGCACCGGCGACGCCACGCCGCCTGCCACCCAGCAGTAAAACACACCAACCAGGGAGGGCGCCGATACACCATGAGCAGGTCGATACGAAGCCTCGCGATCGTCACGGCCGTCCTTGTGCTGGCGTATTGGGCCGTCTTTGCCTGGATGGTGTTCCGCTCGCCCCTGAGCTACGAAGCGATCGACTTCGACCATGACGGCTCGGTCAGCTTCGACGAAGCGGACTATGCGTCCTCGTTCGGCATGCGCACCATCTACCGGGACGGCAGCCAGTGCGTCGAATACTTCGCCGAGAAAGACGGCGCGGCGCTGAAGCTGGTCTGCCCCGACAAGCCTTGAGAGCCCGCAGCGGCGCCCGCTGCGGCGCCGCTTGCCGTCCCTGGCGTCAGCGCGCGTCCTGCTCCAGGTCCATCGTGTCCGGATCGACGTCGGCCGCCGTCGGCGCGCCGAACAGCTTCAGCCAGGCGAAACCCAGCACGCCCGCCATCAGCGAGGCCAGCAGGATCGCCATCTTCGACGCGTTCACCAGTTCCGGGCTGCCGGCGAAGGCGAGATTCGTGATGAAGATCGACATCGTGAAGCCGATCCCGCCCAGCAGGCCCGCACCCAGCACGTGTTTCCAGTTGAGGTCGAGCGGCAGCTTGCACAGGCCCAGCGCCACCGCGCCCAGGCTGGCCAGCACGATGCCGATCGGTTTGCCCAGCAGCAGGCCGCCCATGATGCCGAGGCTGTTGGGCGACAGGAGTTCCTGGGTCCAGCCGGCGGCGATCACGATGCCGGTATTGGCCAGCGCGAAGACCGGCAGGATGCCGAAAGCCACCGGCGTATGCAGCACGTGCTCGAGGCGGTGCGACGGCGAGGCTTCGTCGTCCTCGCGTGCCGAATAGGGAATCGCGAAGGCCAGCAGGACGCCGGCGATGGTCGCGTGCACGCCGGATTTCAGCATCAGGAACCACATCAGCGCGCCGCCCAGCAGGTAGGGCGTCAGCGCCATCACGCGCCCGAAACGATTCATGCACACCAGCAGCGCGAACACGGCCAGCGCGCCCAGCAGGTACAGGCCCGCCAGTTCCGTCGTGTAGAAGACGGCGATCACGACGATCGCGCCGAGGTCGTCCATGACGGCCAGCGCGGTCAGGAAGATCTTCAGCGAGGCCGGCACGCGGCTGCCGAGCAGGGCCAGCACGCCGAGGGCGAAGGCGATGTCGGTCGCCATCGGGATGCCGATGCCGGCCTGGGTCGGGGTGCCGCCGTTGAGCAGGAAGTGGATCAGGGCCGGCACCGCGATGCCGCCGGCCGCCGCCAGGATCGGCAGTAGGGCATTGCGGATGTCGGACAGTTCGCCGTTGTACAGCTCGCGCTCGAGCTCCAGCCCGATCAGGAGGAAGAAAATCGCCATCAGGCCGTCGTTGACCCAGTGCTCGACGCTCATGCCGAGCACCTTCATGTGCCAGATGTGCAGGTAGTCGGCGCCGAGGGGCGAATTGGCCAGCAGCAGGGAGAGGGCGGTGCAGGCGATCAGGACGATGCCGCCGGCTTTGTTGGACTGGAAAAAACGGGTGAAGCTGCGCGACAGGGCGCGTTGGATGACGATCATCGGGTGCCTTTCATGGACGGAAGCGTTCCGCGTGGCGGCCCGACCGACGCGCATCCTGCTCCACACGATGTGTGTGCACCCTGGGGACATTATAACCCGGGTAAACAATGGCCCGTTGCCTTGCCGCCACCAATCTCCCGCAGTGCCTTGCGGCACGGTAGAATGCCCGGATTCCCTTGATTCAAAGCCGTCCGGCGCGACCGCGTGAAGTATTCCCGACAAAACCGACCCCTGATGATCGCCCTTGCCGCCTCGGTGGCGGCGCACGCGCTGCTGCTGGCGGTCCGTTTCGCTGCGCCCGAGGTGTTCCGGATGCAGCCGGCCGACCCCGGCCTCGAGGTCATCCTGGTCAACGCCAAGCACGCCAACGCCCCCGCCAAGGCCGATGCGCTGGCCCAGGCCAACCTGGAAGGCGGCGGCACCCAGGACGCCGGCCGTTCGAAGTCGCCGCTGCCGGATTTGCGCCGCAACGAGAACGGCGACAGCATCAAGGCCTTGCAGCGCCGCATCGCCGAACTCGAGCAACTGCAGCAGAACGTGCTCACGCGCGTGCAGCAGTCGAGCTTCGCGGCCGCCCCGGTGCGCGACAAGGACAAGCCGGATCCGAACCGCAACGGCCAGGACGAAGTCGACACCGCGCGCCAGATCGCGCGCATGACGGCCGAGATCACCCAGACCATCGAGGACCAGAACCGCCGCCCGAAGCGCACCCACATCTCGCCGAGCACGCGCCAGGTCGGCTATGCGCTGTACTACAAGGCGATGCAAAAGCGCGTGGAAGAAATCGGCACGCTGAACTTCCCGCAGCAGAACGGGCGCAAGCTGTACGGCGAGCTGGTGGTGTCGATCCCGGTCTTCCAGGACGGCAGCCTGTACCAGAAAGAGGGCGGCCCGCGCGTCGAGCGCAGTTCCGGCAACCCGGCCCTGGACAAGGCCGCGCTCGAGATCGTGCGCCGCGCCGCGCCCTTCGGCAGCTTCCCCCAGAACATGCGATCGGTCGGCAAGGACGACCTGTGGATCGTGATTACCCGCTTTACCTTCACGCGTGAGGAGAAAATGAAGGCCGAACTGCAGGAGGCATCATGACACCGGACGATGCCGACCAATATTGCGTCATCGGCAACCCGGTTGCCCACAGCAAGTCGCCGCTGATCCATGCCGCCTTTGCCGCCCAGACCGGCCAGCACATCGCCTACGGCCGCCGCCTGGCGCCGCTCGACGGGTTCGCCGACGTCGTACGCGACCTGGTCGCCAAGGGGTACAAGGGCGCCAACGTGACCGTGCCCTTCAAGCTGGAGGCGGCCGCCCTGGCCACGCGCCTGGAAGAGCGGGCGCGCGCCGCCGGCGCGGTCAACACGCTCAGCTTCGTCGACGGCGACATCGTCGGCGACAACACCGACGGCCCCGGCCTGGTGGCCGACATCGTGCGCAACGCCGGCGTGCCGCTGGCGGGCAAGCGTATCCTGTTGCTGGGCGCGGGCGGCGCGGCGCGCGGCGTGATGCTGCCTTTCCTGCAACAGGGTCCGGCGGCGATCGTGGTGGCGAATCGCACCCTGGCCACGGCCGAGGCGCTGGTCGGGGCTTTCCAGGACCAGGTGACCCAGGTCAGCGCCTGCGGCTTCGATGGCATTCGCGGCGCGTTCGACATCGTCGTCAACGCCACCTCGGCCAGCCTGAGCCAGGCGCTGCCGCCGGTCCCGGCCTCGGCATTTACGAAGGACACGCTGGCGCTGGACATGATGTACGGCGACCAGCCGACGCCCTTCATGCAATTCGCCGCGCGGCAGGGCGCCACCACCCGCGACGGCTTCGGCATGCTGGTCGAGCAGGCTGCCGAAGCCTTTGCGATCTGGCGCGGCGTGCGCCCGGACACCCACGATCTCCTGACGACTCTGAGAACATAAGAATAACAATGGCAAAAAAAGGCAATGCGGGAGGCGCATCCGGACGGCGCCGCTGGATCAAGTGGATCTTCCTGGGGCCGATCCTGGCCGTGCTGCTGATCCAGTTGTATTTCTTCGTGCAGGTCTGCTGGTTCGCCTACTTCAACCCCAGCTCGACCAGCTTCATGCGCCAGCAACTGTCGGAGCTGCGCGAAAAGAATCCGAACGCCCAGCTCAAGCACGAGTGGGTGCCCTACGAGCGCATCTCGGACAACCTCAAGCGCGCGGTGGTGGCTTCCGAAGACGCCAACTTCGCCGACCACCCGGGGGTGGACTTCGATGCGCTCGAACGCGCCTACGAGCGCAACAACCGCCGCCACAAGGTCGTCGGCGGCGGCTCGACCATCACCCAGCAGCTGGCCAAGAACCTGTTCCTGTCCGGCTCGCGCAGCTACCTGCGCAAGGGGCAGGAGATGATCATCGCCTTCATGCTGGAATCGGTGATGAGCAAGCGCCGCATCCTCGAGGTGTATTTGAACGTGGTCGAGTTCGGGCGCGGCGTGTTCGGCGCGGAAGCGGCGGCGCGCTATTATTTCCGCACCTCGGCCGCCAAGCTGGCCCCGAACCAGGCTGCACGCCTGGCCGTGATGCTGCCCAATCCCCGCTACTACGACCGCAACCGCAGCACCAATTACCTGATCAAGCGCACGAGCCTGATTCAGCGCCGCATGCGGGCGGCCGAGCTGCCGTAGCGCCCGGCAAAAAGCCCCATGGCGGCGTTGCATCGGGTCGCCATGCAACGCGCAGCGGGATTGCCGTAACGGTAGTTGCCAGAAACGCTGAAAAAACGCTGAAGACGGGGCAAAACCGTCGTTTCGGGGTGGTCGGCCCCGGGCCTAACGGGTACACTTGCGTCAGTTTTGATTCCGGCCGAGAAAGCGCGCATGATCAATGTATTTGTCCTACAAAATGGCCGACTGAACCAGGTACCCATCGCCTCGCGCGCCGACCTGGAGAACGTCAAGCCTGTCTGGGTCGACCTCACCGATCCGGACGACGACGAGCGCGCCTGGGTCAAGGCCATCTATAACGTCTCGCTGCCGGGCGAAGACGAAGTGTCGGACATCGAGGCCTCGGCCCGCTACTACGAAGCCGAGAACGGCGACCTGCACCTGCGCACCGACTTCCTGCGCGAGGAAGACGACGGTCCGTCGCGGGTGGTGACGGTCGCCTTCATCCTGTCGGGCAAAATGCTGTTCTCGGTGCACGCGGACGACCTGCCGGTGTTCCGCCTGGTGCGCATGCGCGCGCGCTCGCGCCCGGGCTCGATCGCCGACTACATGGATGTGCTGCTCGACCTGTACGCGACCGACGCCGAATACTCGGCGGACGCGCTGGAAGGCATCTACGAGAGCCTGGAAGAAGTCAGCCAGCGCGTGCTGCAGAAGGAATTCACCGACCAGGACGCGGCCGCCGCGCTGAACGCGATCGCCCACGAGGAAGACTTGAACGGCCGCATCCGCCGCAACATGATGGACACGCGCCGCGCCGTCAGCTTCCTGATGCGCGGCCGCCTGCTCAATTCCGACCAGTTCGACGAGGCGCGCCAGATCCTGCGCGACATCGAATCGCTCGACGGCCACACCTCCTTCCTGTTCGACAAGGTGAACTTCCTGATGGACGCCACCGTCGGCTTCATCAACATCAACCAGAACAAGATCATCAAGATCTTCTCGGTGGCCTCGGTGGTCTTCCTGCCGCCGACCCTGATCGCCAGCATCTACGGCATGAACTTCCACAAGTGGTTCCCGGAGCTGGACTGGACCTACGGCTATCCGTTCGCGCTCGGCCTGATGGTCGCCAGCGCCGCCGCGCCGCTGCTGTACTTCCGCCGCCGTGGCTGGCTGAAGCTGGCGTAAGCATGTCGCATACCGGTGGCTAGCTTAGCTGGCCCACCAGGATCAGCGAGACCGGCTTGCCGCTGCGCGGATGGAGCGGCTCGCGCATCTCGCGGATTCGCAGGCCATTGTTTTCGAACAGCGCGATCCAGCTCGACAAGGTGCGGAAATACCAGGGCGGCGCGTCCTGGAAGCCGCTGTTGAACCCCGCCCAGCTGCCTTCGCGCCAGCCGTCGACGTAGGGCGCATCGCCGCAGGCGGCGACCGGGTGCACGGTCTGCACCACGAGGTGGCCGCCGCGCCGCAGGTAGGAGGGCGCAGCCTTGATCAGGCCGTTCACGGGTTCGTTCCCGATCAGCGAGAAATTGCAGACGGCCAGGTCGGCCGACAGCTTCAATTTACCCTCGGCGATGTCCTCATAGGACAGCAATTGAAACTCGCCGCCGCCGGCCGCGCGCGCCGCTTCGACCAGGCCGGGGATTGCATCGACCCCGGTCATCTCCACTTCCGGCAGCGCCCGCACCAGCCAGCCTTCCCCACAGCCGAGATCGACGCCGCTCTGCGGCGCATAGGCGCGCACGGTGTCGACGATGGCGCCGTTGGTGACCAGGGTGCGCGTTTCGATTTCGCCATTGCGTACGGCGGCAACCCAGGGATCGGAATTGCGGTGCCAGGAATCGATGATCGTGGCGTCGAGCTGGTGCATCGTGCGGCCTCCCATGTCAAAAGCGCATTATGCGTCAGCCTGGGTGGGTGCGGCCGGATCTGCGCGCGGCAGCCAGGAGGGCTTGGTATCGGTGTACAGCTCGCGGTCGACCGTGCCGGTGAACGGCGAGTCCAGCGTGCCGAGGGTGATCGCAATGTTGTCGGGCGTTTCCTCGCTGCGCCAGAACAGCGTGGAGCCGCAGCGCTGGCAGAAGGCGCGCCGGCCGTGTTCGGACGATGCATACTCGGTGATGAAAGCTTCGCCGCGCTCGATCGTCAGTCCGGCGCGGGCGACGTTGGCGTAACTGCCGGCCGCCGCGCCATGCTGTTTCTGGCACATCGTGCAATAGCAGTGGCTGGTGTGTTCGATGGGGCCGGTGGCGCGGTAGACGACGGCGCGGCAAAGGCAGCTTCCCTGTAGCATGGGTGACTCCTCACGGTCTGGTGTCCGTCGATTGTAGAGCACGAACCGCATCCCCGGGAGCCGCGATCATGAAACGTGCCCTTGCCCCGCAGTTGCCGCTGTTGCTGCCATTGCTGTTATTGCTGCCATTGCTGCCATTGCTGCTGTCCGCCTGCGCCCGTCCGCCGGCGCCGTCCGCGCCCGGTCCGATGGCCGACCTGGACTGGTATCGAGCGGCGGCCGCTTCCGGTGCCGCCGTCTACGCGGTCGACCCGGCCGCCTCGCTGGTGGCCGTCACGGTGCGCCGCGCCGGCCTGATGGCGCGGCTGGGGCACGATCACGTGGTGGCCATCCGCACCTTGAGCGGCCATGCCGCGCCCGGCCTGGGCCGCGCCGACCTTGCGTTCCGTCTCGACCAGATGACGGTCGACGAACCGCCATTGCTGGGTGAGGCGGAGATTGCCAGGGAGCCGTCGCCGGAAGCGGTCGCGGGCACGCGCAGGAACATGCTCGGCCCGGTGCTCGAGGCGCAGCGCTATCCGGTGGTGACCTTGCATGTGGAAAGCCTGGCCGGTGGCCGGCTAGGCGTCGACGTCACGCTGCACGGCGCGACGCGCCGGCTGGCGCTGCCGGCCGCGGTGCGGGTCGACGCGCAGCAGCTGAGCGCAAGTGGAAAGGCGACACTGAAACAGACCGATTTCGGCGTGACGCCGTTCTCGGTGGGTGGCGGGCTGCTGTCGGTGCGGGACGCGCTGGAGGTGCGCTACCACATCGTCTCGCGGCGCTGGACGCCGCCCGCCAGCCCTTCGCCCCCGCGCCGCGAACGCACGGCGCGGGAGCGTGGGAGGGAGCTTAGCAGGCCGCCAGCTTGACCCGCTCCACTTCCAGCCCGAACAGCGGACGCAGGCGCGTGCCGAGGACGTTGCCGGCAAAGGCGAACACCAGCCACAGCCAGCCGTGCAGGCTGCCCGAGATGATGCCGCTGAAGTAGGCGCCGATGTTGCAGCCGTAGGCCAGGCGGGCGCCGTAGCCGAGCAGCAGGCCGCCGACCACGGCGGCGACGAAGGAGCGCAGCGGCAGCTTCCACACCGGGGCGTAGCGGCCGGCCAGGGCGGCGGCCAGCATGGCGCCGAGCACGATGCCGATGTCCATCACCGAGGTGACGTCCTTCGAGATCGGCGCGGCCAGGGCGGCGGCGTTGGCCTTGGTCGACCAGTAGGTCCAGCTGGCGACGTCGATGCCCACCGCCGAGGCAGCTTTCGCGCCCCACAGCGCGAACGCCGAGGTGACGCCCCAGGGGCGGCCGGCCAGCGCCAGCGTCACGAAGTTCAGCACCACCAGGGCCAGCGCGCCGGCGACCAGCGGCCAGGGGCCGCGCAGCCAGCGCGGGCCGTTCACCGGTTTCGCGTCGGGCGTGACCAGGCGGCCGTGGCGGCGCTTCTCGACCAGTACGGTGATGCCCGCGATCAGCGCGAACACGGCCAGGTTCAGCAGCAGCGCCGGCGCCAGGCCCAGGGTTTTCACGAGCGAGATCGGCGCCAGTTGCGGCAGCGAGGTCCACCAGGGCATGTGCGCGGTGGCGATCACCGAGCCGGCGATGAAGGCGATCAGGGTCACGATCATGCGCGTGCTGCCGCCGCCGACCGTGTACAGCGTGCCGGAGGCGCAACCGCCGCCCAGCTGCATGCCGATGCCGAAGATGAAGGCGCCGACGACCACCGAGGTACCGGCGGGCGAGACCAGGCCGCTGACGGGCGTGCCGAACAGGGTGCCGCTGGACAGCGCCGGGAAGAACAGCAGCACGCCGACCGCGAGCATGAGCATCTGCGCGCGCAGGCCGGCGCCGCGGCCGTCGGCGATGAAGACGCGCCAGGCCGAGGTGAAGCCGAAGGCCGCGTGGTACAGGGCGACGCCGAGCAGGGCGCCAACCAGGTAGAGCGCGGACTGGCGCGCGTCGACCACCTGGGCGAGGTAGAGGGCGCCGAGCACGATGAAGAGCAGCGCCACGCCCAGCGGCTTGATGTTGACGTCGCCGCGGGGACGAACGGGCAAAGTAGCGGTATTGGACATAGGAAGTAGATGGTCGTAAACACGTAACCCGCTATTTTCGCGCGTTTTATTCTTTTCTGCAGGCGGCTTCCTGCTGAGCGGCCGGGAATGCGAGGCGAAACCGCACGCTTTTACGCTTCTTTACGCCATAAAACGGCGCAAGGGCGGCGGGACGTTTTAGAATTGAAACTTTGCGCGTGCGCTATTGTTTTCGATTAAGCGTTTGATGAAACGTTTATTCACGAGCATGGCGCAGGCGATGCCTCTCAACGTCAACAACAGCAAAAATGGTCCAACGAAATCGTTTCACCGAAGGCGGCATGCAGCCTGGCGCTGCCGACGCATCGCCGCGCCGCCGCGCCCTCTGCCTTGCCGTGCTGCTCGCCGTGTGCGAGCTGGGCGCCGCGGGTTCCGCCCTGGCG
>DNCF01000511.1:0-4513 GCA_003484545.1 Massilia sp.
CAGGCGCTCGAGTGCTGCCACAAGGGCTGGGGCCAGTCGATCATCATCGGCGTGGCCGAAGCCGGCGCCGAGATCTCGACCCGTCCGTTCCAGCTGGTGACCGGCCGCGAGTGGAAGGGTTCGGCGTTCGGCGGCGCGCGCGGCCGCACCGACGTGCCGAAGATCGTCGACTGGTACATGGAAAACAAGATCAACATCGACGACCTGATCACCCACACCTTGCCGCTCGAGCGCATCAACGAGGGCTTCGATTTGATGAAGAGCGGACAGTCGATCCGTTCGGTGGTGCTGTACTGAAATTGTCCAATAGCGCTTAAAAACAAAGGAGACCGACGATGAGTAGCGAAATCCACATCCATCCCGCCGTCGACAACGGCATCAAGCCCGCCGCGCCGAATTTCGCGGGCGGGACCCTGACCTGCCTCTGCGCCACCAATCCGGTGACGGTGGAAATCAAGGGCCAGGTCGCGCACAACCACGTGTGCGGCTGCACCAAGTGCTGGAAACCGGCCGGCGCGCTGTTTTCCCAGGTCGCGGTGGTCCCGCGCGAGAACGTCAAGGTGACCGCCAACGCCGACAAGCTGGCCGTGATCGACGCCTCGGCCACGATCCAGCGCTACGGCTGCCGCGAGTGCGGCGTGCACATGTTCGGCCGCATCGAGAACACCGCGCATCCCTTCCATGGCCTGGATTTCGTGCACACCGAGCTCTCGCACGAGGACGGCTGGGCGCCGCCCGAGTTTGCCGCCTTCGTGTCCTCGATCATCGAATCCGGCGCCGATCCGAAGAACATGGGGGCGGTGCGCGCCCGCTTGAGCGAGCTCGGCCTGCCGCCCTACGACGCGCTGTCGCCGGCGCTGATGGACGCCATCTCGACCCATGTGGCGAAGGCGAAAGGCGTACTGAAGGAAGCGTGATGAGGCATGGGCGGCGGCCGCGCCCGTCCCGGCCCCGCCAGCCTGGCAAATCGTATATGGAGACGAAGACATGAAGCGAACGCACTTGTTGCCGCACTTGCTGCCGTACTTGCTGGCGGCGGCAGCCCTGGCTGCCCCGCTGGCAGCGCATGCCCATGATTTCCCGACCAGCGGACGGGTGGAATACGTATTGGAGTGCATGCAAAAGCACGACGGCAAATACGAATACCTCTACAAGTGCTCGTGCGTCATCGACCAGATTGCCAAGGCCATGCCCTACGACGACTTCGTCACGATGTCGACCGCGCTGCGCAACCAGACCATGGCCGGCGAGCGCGGCGCGCTGTTTCGCGACCCGGCGCCGGTGAAGGAGATGGCCAGCAAGTACAAGGCGATCCAGGCCAGCGCCAACAAGACCTGCAACGTGCCGCCGCGCTGAGCTTCGGTGCGAGCGCCGTATGCGTCACGGATGACACAGCGGCGCTGCAGGCGGTGTCCCGAAACTGAACATGTGTCACGTGACAGGGGCGGTTCAAGCGGGGCGCCGCCATGCATACACGGATTTGCGCTACTGGCACGCTAAGTGCTGTGTACGAATGTGGCACCCCGCTGAGGTGACGCAGGGCCAAGCAGCCGCACCGCTAAAAACCATAGGAGACTTCAACATGTTATTGCTAACAAGACTCATCCGCTGGTGGCCGTGCCTGGCACTGGCCGCCGCCCCGGCCTTCGCCGCCGACTCCGATGTCGAAAAGCTGAGCAAGGACCCGAAGAACTGGGCGATGCAGTCCGGCGACTTCTCGAACCACCGCTACAGCGAACTCAAGCAGATCAACAGCAAGAACGCCAAGAACCTGCAGGTGGCCTGGACCTTCTCGACCGGCGTGCTGCGCGGCCATGAAGGCGGGCCGCTGGTGATCGGCGACACCATGTACATCCACAGCCCCTTCCCGAACAAGGTGTTCGCGATCTCGCTGGAAGACCAGAGCATCCGCTGGAAGTACGAGCCGAAGCAGGACCCGACCGTGATCCCGGTGATGTGCTGCGACACGGTCAACCGCGGCGTGGCCTATGCCAACGGCAAGATCTTCCTGCAGCAGGCCGACACCACCCTGGTGGCGCTTGACGCCAAGACCGGCGCCGAACTGTGGAAGAACAAGGTCGGCGACCCGAAGATCGGCGAAACCACCACCAACACCCCGCACGTGTTCAAGGACAAGGTTCTGACCGGCATCAGCGGCGGCGAGTTCGGCGTGCGCGGCCGCATCACGGCGCACGACATCAACACCGGCAAGATCCTGTGGAAGGCCTACAGCACCGGCCCCGACAACGAGCTGATCGTCGACCCCAACAAGACCATGACCTGGACCGACGGCAAGATGGCGCCGATCGGCCCCGACTCCTCGCTCAAGAGCTGGCAGGGCGACCAGTGGAAGCTGGGCGGCGGCACCACCTGGGGCTGGTACAGCTACGATCCGGCCACCAACCTGGTCTATTACGGCACCGGCAACCCGAGCACCTGGAATCCGCGCCAGCGTCCCGGCGACAACAAGTGGTCGATGACCATCTTCGCCCGCGACCTCGACACCGGCATGGCGAAATGGGTCTACCAGATGACCCCGCACGACGAGTGGGACTATGACGGCGTCAACGAAATGATCCTGGCCGACATCAAGGTCAAGGGCCAGCCGCGCAAGGCCCTGGTGCATTTTGACCGCAACGGCTTCGCCTACACCCTCGATCGCGTCACCGGCGAGCTCCTGGTCGCCGAGAAATTCGATCCCAAGGTCAACTGGGCGACCCACGTCGACATGAAGAGCGGCCGCCCGCAGGTCGTCGCTGCCTACAGCACCGACAAGAACGGCCCCGACTTCAACACCAAGGGCATCTGCCCGTCCGCCCTCGGCACCAAGGACCAGCAGCCGGCGAGCTATTCGCGCAAGACCGGCCTGTTCTACGTTCCGACCAACCACGTGTGCATGGACTACGAACCGTTCCAGATCGAGTACACCGCCGGCCAGCCGTACGTCGGCTCGACGCTGTCGATGTACGCCGCCCCGAACAGCCATGGCGGCCTGGGCAACTTCATCGCCTGGGATGCCGGCACCGGCAAGATCGTCTGGTCCAAGCCCGAGAAGTTCTCGGTCTGGAGCGGCGCGCTGTCCACCGCCGGCGACGTGGTGTTCTACGGCACCCTGGAAGGCTTCATCAAGGCGGTCGACCACAACGGCAAGGAGCTGTGGAAATTCAAGACCCCGTCGGGGATCATCGGCAACGTCCACACCTGGGAGTACAAGGGCAAGCAATACATCGGCGTGCTGTCCGGTATCGGCGGCTGGGCCGGCATCGGCCTGGCGGCCGGCCTGACCAAGGGCACCGAGGGCCTGGGCGCAGTGGGCGGCTACAAGGACCTGGCCAAGTACACCGAGCTGGGCGGCGTGCTTACCGTATTCGCGCTGCCGGATCGCTGATCCGTCCAAGCATCACCGTCGAAGTGACATGAAGTGAATCAGGGATGGCAGCCGGCAGCGGGATGCCGGCGCCGCCTCCCGCATCGTCAGGAATGAACATGAACAGACTCACGAAGAACGCGGGCATCGCGGCCGCCTGCTGGGCCCTGCTGGCACTACCCGGTGTGCTGGCCACGCCCGCCGTGGCGGCGGATGCGGCCCCCTACAAGGTCGTCGACGGCAACAAGGTCGACGCCCAGACCCTGAGCGGCTGGAAGACCTGGCGCGCCATGGCCTGCGAACGCTGCCATGGCGCCGCCCAGGAAGGCATGGTCGGCCCCTCGCTGGTGAACAGCCTGAAGGTATTGAGCAAGGACGAGTTCAAGGCCGTCGTGCTCAAGGGCCGGATCGAGAAGGGCATGCCGAATTTCGATACCAGCAAGATGGTGAACGAAAACCTCGACAGCCTGTACGCCTACCTGAAAGGCCGCTCGGATGGCGCCATCGAGCCCGGCCGGCTGCAGGAGATCGGTAAATGAGGTGGCGCCAGCTGGCGGCGGGCGCCGCCTGCGCCCTGGCCTGCCTGGGCAGTCCGGCGCTTGCGCAGGAGGGTGCCCCCGCACCCGGGCAGGACAAGGTGCTGCGCGTCTGCCAGGACCCGAACAACCTGCCGCTCTCGAACCGTGCCGGCGCCGGCTTCGAGAACCGGATCGCCGCATTGCTTGCGCAGGAGCTGGGCTGGAAACTGGAGCATACCTGGTTCCCGCAGCGGATCGGTTTCATCCGCAATACCCTGCGCGCCAAGGAAGAGAACACGGACCGCTACAAATGCGACCTGGTCACCGGCGTGCCCAAGGGCTTCGAGCTGGCCGCGACCACGCGTCCCTATTACCGCTCCACCTATGCGATGGCCTATGTGAAGGGCAAGGGCCTGGACCGCGTGCGCACGCTCGACGACTTGCTGGCGCTGGACCCCGCGCAGCGCAAGCGGCTGCGGTTGGGGGTGTTCACCGGATCGCCGGTCACCGAGTGGCTGCTGCAGCACGGCCTGATGGAGCAGGTCGAGTGGTACCAGAGCCAGACCGGCGACGCCGCCCAGTATCCGGGCGAGATCGTCGAAAAGGACCTGGCCAGCGGCAAGATCGA
>DNCF01000511.1:4663-4892 GCA_003484545.1 Massilia sp.
GGCCAGCGGCAAGATCGACGTCGCCCTCGCCTGGGGACCGATCGTCGGCTACTTCGCGAAAAACGCGCGCACGGCGCCGATCGTTGCCATCCCGCTCGCCTCGCGCCCCGGCATGAAGCTCGATTTCGAGATCGCGATGGCGGTGCGCCATGGCGACAAGGAATTCCGTCAGCGTATCGACCAGCTGCTCGCGGCCGACGAGCCGAAGATCCGCGCCATCCTCGAACAA
>DNCF01000510.1 GCA_003484545.1 Massilia sp.
GCGCGGCGGCGCCGAGCACGATGGCGCGGCGGGTTTTGTTCAGATTGTTTGACACCTTGTCTCCTTGGTTTTATGTATGCGCCTTGGCGGCGCTTCTGGTGTATCCGTAGGGTGGGCGGGCTTATCCAGGCCATTGGCCTGGGTAACCGCCCACCCTCCGATCAAGCGACTGCGACCAGCCGGTCCAGCTTCTCGCCATCGGCCAGCAAGCTGGCGCTGTCCGAGTCGTGCACGATGCGCCCGCGATCGAGCACGATGGCGCGCGAGGTCAGCGACAGCGCCAGGCGCGCGTGCTGCTCGACCACGATCACCGACATTCCCTCGTCCGCCACAAGGCGCCGGATCACGCGCACCAGTTCCTGCACAATGATCGGCGCCAGGCCCTCCATCGGCTCGTCCAGCAGCAGGATGCGCGGATTGGTCATCAGGGCGCGGGCGATGGCCAACATTTGTTGCTCGCCACCCGACAATTGATTGCCCATGTTCGCCCGGCGCTCGTGCAGGCGCGGGAAGATCTCGTAGATCTTGGCCAGGTTCCAGGGCCCCGGCCGCTCGACCACCGTCAGGTGCTCCTCGACGGTGAGCGAGGGGAACATGTGGCGCTCCTGCGGCACCCAGCCCAGGCCCGCGCGCGAGCGTTGATAGGTCGGCACGCGCGCGATGTCGCCGCCGGCCCAGCGAATGGAGCCCTTGTGCAGGCGCGTCAGGCCCATCAGCGTCACCAGCAGGCTGGTCTTGCCGACGCCGTTGCGGCCCAGCAGGGCCAGGCTGTCGCCCTCGTTCATCGCGAACGACACGTCTTCCAGTACGATCGACTCGCCGTAGCCGGCGGTGACCTTGTCCAAAGCCAGCAATTCAGGCATGTTCGGCCTCCCCCAGGTACACTTCCTTCACGCGCGGATCGGCCGCGATTTCCTCGGGCGTCCCTTCGGTCAGCACCTTGCCGCCCACCAGCACCGTGATGCGGTCGGCGAAGCGGAACACCAGGCCCATGTCGTGCTCGATGAAGAGCACGGTCACGTCGCGCGGCAGGCCGGCGATGACTTCGAACAGCTCGCGCGACTCCGCCGAGGGAATGCCGGCGGCCGGCTCGTCCAGCAGCAGGATCTTCGGCTTCGTCGCCAGCGCCAGCGCGATCTCGACCAGGCGCTGCTTGCCGTAGGCCATGCTGCGCGTGATGCTGTTCGCCTCGCCCGTGAGCTTCAGGGTCGCCAGCAGGGCCATCGCCTCCTCGACCACGTCGGCGTGTTTCGCCACCGTCTTCCACCACACCTTCTGCAGGCCGCGGCGCTCGCAGATCGCCAGCATCACGGATTCGAGCACGGTCATGCCCGCGAACAGGGTGTTGATCTGGAAGGTGCGGGTCATGCCGCGCTTGACGCGCTCGTGCTGCGCCAGCTTCGTGATGTCCTCGCCGCCCAGGAACACCTTGCCGCTGGTGGGCGGGAAGCCGCCCGTGAGCAGGTTGATGAAGGTGGTCTTGCCGGCGCCGTTCGGCCCGATCAGCGCATGGCGCGCGCCCGGCTCGAAGGTGAGCGAGATGTCGGTATTCGCCTTGAACCCGCCCCACTGCTTGGACAGGCCCTCGGTACGCAGGGTATCGGTCATGCTGCCTCCTTGCGCGGCTTGTTGAAGACGCGCGCGTAGATCTTTTCCAGGCCGCCGAGGATGCCGCCGCGTGCGAACAACACGATCAGCACCAGCAAAAGGCCAATGTAGAACTGCCAGTAGGTCGGGTCGAAGCCCGAGATCTTGTCCTGCGCCACCATGAACACGGCGGCGCCGATCAGCGCGCCGTACAGGCGGCCGGTGCCGCCCAGCACCAGCATGATCAGCAGTTCGGCCGAACGCGGGAAGCCCAGCACGTCCAGGCCGACGAACTGGGTGGTCTGGGCCAGCAGAGCCCCGGCCACGCCGGCGATCGCCGCGCCCAGGGTGAACACGGCCACCAGGCGGCGGTCGACGTTGGCGCCGATCGCCGGCATGCGGCGGCCGCCCTCGCGGATGCCGCGCAGCGACAGGCCGAAGGGGGAATTCACCACGCGGCGCATCGCCACGAACAGCATGAACAGCACGGCGAAGCTGTACCAGAAGGCGGTCTTGCCGTACAGGTCGAACTCGAAGGCGCCGAACAGCGGCGCCATCACCATGCCCGACAGGCCGTCGACGCCGCCGGTGATGAAGGCGGCCTTGTTGGCGGCTTCGAACAGCATCAGGCCGATGCCGAGCGTCACCATCAGGCGCGCCAGGTCCTGGCCGCGCACGACCAGGAAACTGACCAGGAAGCCCGCCACGGCAGCCACGGCAGCGGCCGCGAACAGGCCTGATACCGGCTCGCCCCAGCCATGCACCGACAGCAGGCCGGCCGTGTAGGCGCCCAGGCCGAAGAAGGCGGCATGGCCGAGCGAGACGATCCCGGCGTAGCCCAGGATCAGGTCGAGCGACATCGCGAACAGGCCGATGATCATGATCTGGCTGACCAGCACCAGGTAGTCCGGGAACAGGAAGTAGGACGCGACCGGCAGCAGCCAGAAGACGATCTCGAACGCCTTCCAGCGGTCATTGGGCAGGCGCAGCGCGCCGTGGTTCACGGCTGCGTTGGCGGTATCGGCCTGCGCATCGGGCGAACCGGCGGCGGCCTTGGCCTTGATGGCCGAAGTCGAATAGGCGTTCATGCTTTCCTCCGTACGAGACCGAACGGGAACAGGATCAGGAGCACGACCATCAGGGTGTAGATGACGAAGGCGCCCACTTCCGGCACATAGTATTTGCCGGCGACGTCGAACACGCCGAGGATCAGGGCCGCAATCAGCGGACCCTTGATCGAACCGGCGCCGCCCACGGCCACCACCAGCAGGAAGTAGACCATGTACTTGATCGGGAAGCTCGGGTCCAGGCCCAGCACGTCGATACCGAGGCCCCCGCCCAGGCCGGCCAGGCCGGAGCCCAGCGCGAAGGTCAGCGAGAATACGCGGCTGACGTTGATGCCCAGGCCCTCGGCCGCGGTCTGGTTGTCGACCGAGGCGCGGATCTGGGCGCCGAAGCGGGTGCGCTCGATCAGCAAGTAGAGGCCGAGCGTCACCAGCACCACGACCGCGATCAGGAACAGGCGGTAGGCGCCGAGGTCGAGGCCCAGCACGTGGACCTGGCCGCGCAGCCAGTCCGGCAGGTGCACCGGCTGCTGGGTCGGGCCGAAGAGGAAAGTAGCGCCGGCTACCGCCATGAAGGTCAGGCCGATCGAGAACAGCACCTGGTCCAGGTGCGTCGCCTTATAGAGCTGGCGGTACAGGCTGCGCTCGAGCACCAGGCCGACTACGGCTGCCGCGATGAAGGCCAGCGGCAGCGTGGCCAGGAAAGGCAGGCCCAGCCTGGACAGCAGGCTGACGCAGACGTAGCCGCCGACCATGGCAAAGGCGCCGTGGGCCAGGTTCACGAAGTTCATCATGCCCATCGTGACCGACAGGCCGACGCTGATGAGGAATAAAAGGGCACCGTAGGCGATGCCGTCGAAGAGC
Source organism: Massilia sp. (assembly GCA_003484545.1). Classification (GTDB taxonomy): domain Bacteria; phylum Pseudomonadota; class Gammaproteobacteria; order Burkholderiales; family Burkholderiaceae_D; genus Telluria. The sequence goes on from DNCF01000510.1 coordinate 3,516, forward strand.
ACACCGACGAAGTTGCCGATCATGGCAAGCTCCGGCGTGCGTTTGGTTGCTGATGCATGGTTTGTCTCCTGCTTCTCTTCTTGTCGTTCGTGTGGCCGGCCGGTTTCAGACCCGCTCGATGACCATCGCGATGCCCTGCCCCACACCGATGCACATGGTACACAAGGCGTAGCGCCCGCCGGTGCGGTGCAGCTGGTACATCGCGGTGGTGACCAGGCGCGCGCCGCTCATGCCCAGCGGGTGACCCAGGGCGATGCCGCCGCCGTAGGGGTTGACCCGCGGATCGTCGTCAGCCACGCCGAGCTCGCGCAGCACGGCCAGGGCTTGCGACGCGAAGGCTTCATTGAGCTCGATGATGTCCATCTGGTCGATGCTCATGCCGAGTTGCGCGAGCAGCTTCTTCGACGCCGGCGCCGGGCCGATGCCCATCACGCGCGGCGGCACGCCGGCGGTGGCCATGCCGACGATGCGGGCCTTCGGCGTCAGGCCGTACTTCGCCGCCGCTTCGCCGCTGGCGATCAGCAGCGCGCAGGCGCCGTCGTTCACGCCCGAGGCGTTGCCCGCGGTGACGCTGCCCTGCGGGTGCACCACGCCCTTCAGCTTGGCCAGGGCCTCCAGACTGGTCTCGCGCGGATGCTCGTCGCGCTCGAAGCGGATGTGGTCGCCTTTTTTCTGGGGGATCAGCACCGGCACGATTTCGTCCGCGAACAGCCCCTCGGCCTGGGCCCGCGCCACCTTCTGCTGGCTGGCCAGCGCAAAGCGGTCCTGGTCCTCGCGCGAGACCTGGTAGTCGACCGCGACGTTCTCGGCGGTCTCGGGCATCGAGTCGGTGCCGTACAGGTGCTTCATCTGCTTGTTCGGGAAGCGCCAGCCGATGGTGGTGTCGTAGATCTCGGCCTGGCGCGAGAACGCCGTCTCGGCCTTGCCCATCACGAAGGGCGCGCGGGTCATCGACTCGACGCCGCCGGCGATCATCAGCTGCGTCTCGCCGGCCTTGATGGCGCGCGCGGCGATGCCGACCGCGTCCATGCCCGAGCCGCACAGGCGGTTCACGGTGGTGCCCGGCACGTCGGCCGGCAGGCCGGCCAGCAGCGAGGCCATATGGGCCACGTTGCGGTTGTCCTCGCCCGCCTGGTTGGCGCAGCCGAAGATCACGTCGTCGACCTGGGACCAGTCCACGCCCGGGTTGCGCTGCATGAGTTCGCGCAGCGGGATGGCGCCGAGGTCGTCGGCGCGCACGTCTTTCAGGGAACCGCCATAGCGGCCGATCGGGGTGCGGATGGCATCCACGATGAATGCGTCGGTCATGCTTTTCCTCCTTCTTCCAGCGCCAACAAGGGAGCGCTCGTTACAGCCTGCAAATCTTGAAAGGTGAGCCCCGGCGCCATCTCGCGCACGCGCAGGCCCTCGGGGGTGACGTCGATCACGGCCAGGTCGGTGTAGATACGGTTCACGCAGGCCACGCCGGTGAGCGGATAGCTGCACTCGCGCACGATCTTGCTCTCGCCCGTCTTGGTCTGGTGGTCCATCATCACGAACACTTGCTTGGCGCCAATCGCCAGGTCCATGGCGCCGCCCACCGCCGGAATCGCATCCGGCGCGCCGGTGTGCCAGTTGGCCAGGTCGCCTTTTTCGGACACCTGGAACGCGCCCAGCACGCAGATGTCGAGGTGGCCGCCGCGCATCATGGCGAACGAGTCGCCGTGATGGAAATAGCTGCCGCCGGTGAGCAGGGTCACCGGCTGTTTGCCGGCGTTGATCAGGTCCTCGTCTTCCTCGCCGGGGCTTGGTGCGGGGCCCATGCCGAGCAGGCCGTTCTCGCTGTGCAGGAAGACTTCGCGGTCGCTCGGCAGGTAGTTGGCGACCTTGGTCGGCAGGCCGATGCCGAGATTCACGTAGGCGCCCTCGTGGATATCCTGGGCCACGCGCGCGGCGATCTGGTCGCGGGTAAAGCGGTGTTCGATGGTCATACGGCGCCCTCCTTCACGACGCGCTGGACGAAGATGCCCGGGGTGACGATCACCTCGGGGTCGAGTTCGCCCAGGGGCACGATTTCGCTGACCTGGGCGATGGTGACCTTGGCGGCCATCGCCATGATCGGGCCGAAGTTGCGCGCGGTCTTGCGGTACACGAGGTTGCCCCAGCGGTCGCCCTTGTGCGCCTTGATGAGGGCGAAGTCGGCGTGGATCGGTGATTCGAGCACGTAGTGGCGGCCGTCGATCAGCCGGGGTTCCTTGCCCTCGGCCAGCAGGGTGCCGTAGCCGGTCGGGGTGAAGAAGCCGCCGATGCCGGCGCCGGCGGCACGGATCCGCTCGGCCAGGTTGCCCTGCGGGGTCAGTTCCAGCTCGATCTCGCCGGCGCGATACAGCGCGTCGAAGTGGTGCGAGTCGGTCTGGCGCGGGAAGGAGCAGATGATCTTGCGTACCCGCTTGGCTGCGAGCAGCGCGGCCAGGCCGGTGTCGCCGTTGCCGGCGTTGTTGTTGACGATCGTGAGCTCACGCGCGCCCTGCGCGATGAGGGCATCGATCAGTGCCGAGGGCATGCCCGCGTTGCCGAAGCCCCCGATCATGACGGTCGCGCCGTCGTGCACGTCGGCGACGGCACGTTCCAGCGTTTCATAGGTTTTGTCGATCATGTCTTCGCCTTGTCGTGCGCCGATCATGCCGACGCACTTGAAATGATGTCTGCAATGTTCGATAATCGCACTGATGTTTGATTACCGCCCAAGCCAGTGTAGTAGCACCCTGGCCGAAAGGTCAAGAAAAAAGACCAGCACGTGCGCACCGCGGCGCTGAACTCCCGGTTCGCCTGCATTACAATCCCGCCATGACAAATACCGACACGACCAACAGCGCGACCAACAGCGCCCCCGACGCCGCCGACGGCATCGATGCACCGGAAAGCGTCGACGAGCGCGAGCTCACCATCGCCGAGCAGATCGACGCCCTGACCGATCCCAGCTTCATGACTTCGCTGGCGCGCGGCCTGGCCGTGGTGCGCGCCTTCAGCGATTCGCGCAAGCCGCAGACCATTGCCCAGATCAGCCAGAAGACCGGCATCCCGCGCGCGGCCGTGCGCCGCTGCCTGTACACGCTGCAGCAGCTCGGTTACGTCGAGGCCGAGCACAACAACTTCTCGCTGCGCCCGAAGGTGCTCACGCTCGGCTATTCCTACCTGTCGTCGACGCCGCTGACGGTGTCGAGCCAGCCCTACCTGAACAACATCAGCCGCGAGCTGGGCGAATCGAGTTCGCTCGCCGTGCTCGACGACGGCGAAGTCCTGTACGTGGCGCGCGCCGCCGCCACCCGCGTGATGTCGGTGGCCCTGAACACCGGCAGCCGCCTGCCGGCCTACTGCACCTCGCTGGGCCGGGTGATGCTGGCCCACCTTTCCCCGGACGAGCTGAACGCCTACTTCGCGAAAACCAAGCTGCGCCCGATGACCGACAAGACCGTGACCTCGCAAAAGCGCCTGCGCGAGATCCTGCTGGCGGTGCGCCAGGACGGCTATGCCATCAACGACGAGGAACTGGAACTGGGCCTGCGCTCGATCTCGGTGCCGGTGCGCGGCGCCTCGGGCCAGGTGCTGGCCGCGCTGAACGTCGGCGCCCAGGCCGGCCGCGTCAGCGTCGAGCGGATGAAGCAGGAATTCCTGCCCGTGCTGCTGCGCGGGGCCCAGGAATTGTCGGTGCTCTTGCCATAGGAACCAGGGCGCGTCGCACAAACCTTCCAGGGCAAGGCGCCCGGTCGAAGACAGTACGCGCGTACCGCGAGACCGGACAACGCAGCCATGGAAGGTTTTTGCGGCGCGTCAGAGCGTCGCACAAACCTCCCAGGGCAAGGCGCCCGGTCGAAGACAGTACGCGAGTACGGCGAGACCGGGCAACGCAGCCATGGGAGGTTTTTGCGGCGCTCCGTCAGAAGTGGTGGCGCAGGCCGAGCATGACCCCATTCTGGGTCTTGCCCACACCCACCGTGCCGCCCGCATCCAGCGCCACCGCCGACGCGCCGTCGTTGTCCATGCGGCCGATCGCCGTGTAGACCACGGTGCGCTTGGACAGCGCGTAGTTCAGCCGCGCCACCAGCATCGTCACGTCCGAATCGGAATTCTTCGTGTTGCGCGCCGCGGCCTGGAGGTCGAACACGAAGTTGTTGACCGGGTGGCTCACGCCCAGGTACCACAGCAGCGACTCGACCTGGCCGGTGGCGGCATTCGTTTCGCGGTCGATCACGCCGCCGCCGATCTTGGTCGGGCCGATCATCAGGTAGCCGTTGACGGTGGTGCGGATGTCGGTGTTGTCGCTGCTGGTCAGGCCGCCGCCGGCGCCCGTGTTGCCGTACATGCGGTCGTAGGACGCGTTCAGGCCCCAGGCCTTGGTCTCGTAGCCGAGCAGGCCGGTGTACTGGCGGCAGGCCTTCGAGTTGCCCGCCACTTCGCCGCCGCAGTTGGTGGCGGCGGGCCCGCCCGCGTTCGATGCGTCGCGGCCGAAGCTCCAGGTCGCGCCGACCACGAAGCCGCCGAAGTTGCCCATGTAGCCGATCGCGTTGTCGCTGCGCGCATTCGGCAGGTAGGGATCGATGCTGCCGATGGCGAACAGGTTCGGGCCCAGCACGTCGGTCTTCAGGCCCGAGATGTAGGTCATGTTGTTCTGGCGGCCGAGGGTGAGCTGGCCCCACTCGCCCTTCAGGCCGACGTTGGCCGCGCGGCCGAACATGCGGCCGCCCTGCTGCTGGGCGCCGGTATCCATGCCGAGCCCGTTCTCCAGCACGAAGAAGGCCTGCAGCCCGCCGCCGAGGTCCTCGGTGCCCTTGAAGCCGATCCGCGAGGGGAAGGAACTGGTCAGGGTGGGCACCTTGGTGTTCGAGTCGCCCGCGTTGTTTACGTTGGTCAGGTGGGCGATGCCGCTGTCGACGATACCGTAGACCTGGACCGAGGTTTGGGCGTGGGCGGACGTGACGCTCGTGGCCGCGGCAAGGCCGCAGGCCAGCGCGGCTGCGCTGGACAGGATGCTCTTCATGTTGTCTCCTTGGGTTTATTATGGTGCGTTCGATTACCGAACAAGAAGTTGTTAATCGAACGCAAAACCGATACTATTGTTGTCACGGAACCTTGTCAACACTATGCTTGAGCCTGTGTTGGCCCGGTTGCGACAAAAACCGGCGCCCGGGTAGGCCAGGCCTACCGAAGAGGCTCGACAACGATCCATCGACAGGAGACAGACATGCAAGTCAAGACCATCGCCGCGCTCGCGGTCGCCGCGGCCTTCGCCGCCCCGCTGGCCCAGGCCCAGGACACCATCAAGGTCGGCGTGATCGCCGCCTTCTCCGGCCCCTTCGCCGACTACGGCAAACAGATGCAGGGCGGGATCAAGGCCTGGATGGCCCAGCACGGCGACAAGGTCGCCGGCAAGAAGATCGAGCTGATCTACAAGGACACCACCGGCCCCTCGCCCGAGATCGCCAAGCGCCTGGCCCAGGAACTGGTGGTGCGCGAGAAGGTCGACTTCCTGGCCGGCTTCGGCCTGACGCCGGAAGCCCTGGCGGTGGCCCCGATCGCCCAGCAGGCGAAAAAGCCGATGATCATCATGAACGCGGCGACCTCGGTGATCACCACGAAATCCGACTACATCGCCCGCTTCTCGATGACGCTGCCGCAGATTTCGGCGCCGATGGGCGACTGGGCGCTGAAGAACAAGATCAGGAACGTCGCGACCGTGGTGGCCGACTACGGCCCCGGCATCGATGCCGAAAAGGCGTTCAGCGACCGCCTGGTGAAAAACGGCGGCAAGATCGTCGAATCGATCCGCGTCCCGCTGCGCAACCCGGAATTCGCGCCCTTCATCCAGCGCATCAAGGACGCCAAGCCGGACGCCGTGTTCGTCTTCGTGCCGGCCGGCGAACAGAGCATCGCCTTCATGAAGGGCTACCGCGAGCGCGGCCTGGCGGCGGCCGGCGTGAAGGTGATCGCCACCGGCGACCTGACCGACGACCACGTGCTGCCGGCGATGGGCGACAACACCCAGGGCGTGATCACCACCTTCCACTACTCGGCGGCCCACAAGTCGCCCGAGAACGACGCCTTCCTGAAGAGCTTTGCCGCCGCCAACCCGCAGGGCGGCCGCCCGAACTTCATGGCGGTCGCCGCCTACGACGGCATGAACGCGATCTACCAGGTCAGCCAGAAGCTGAACGGCAAGATCGACGGCGACAAGGCGATGGCGGTCCTGAAGGGCATGAAGATCAACAGCCCGCGCGGGCCGATCAGCATCGACCCGGCGACCCGCGACGTTGTCCAGACCGTCTACGTGCGCAAGGTCGAAATGGTCAATGGCCAGCCCTACAATATCGAGTTCGACCAGTTCCCGAACCAGAAGGATCCGGGCAAGTAAGGAATTTCGCCAACGAGCGGGGGCGGCGCAGGCCGCGCCCCTGCTCCTGCGCTTGCACCTGGCCATTCTTCCTGCCTCTTCCTCCCCCCAGGCGGCGCTCGCCGCGGCCACCCCTCCCTCTCCTTACTCCCCGACAAGCTGTGTGCGGGACACCCACTGCAAGGCCGCACTGCCACGCGTCTTGCAACGCGCGTCGCCGTCGCGGCATCCAATGTCGTACCAGAAGCAGCGCCGGCGCCGGACCCGCGCGCCGCGGCCGCTGCTTGTTTCGCCCCGCCCAGCAACCAAGGAGACAGCCATGAATCGCATTTCGCCCCGCCTGCTCGCCGGCGCCGTCGCCGCCCTGTTCGCCTGCTCAGGCACCGCCGCCTTTGCGCAATCCGCGCCGAATGACGCCCAGATCGCCGGCATCGTCGTCGCCGCCAACACCGTCGATATCGACGCCGGCAAGCTGGCGGAAAAGACCGCGCACAACCCCGAGGTCAAGGCATTCGCCAGGCAGATGGTGACCGACCACACGGGCGTCAACCAGCAGGCGGGCGCCCTCGTGAAAAAGCTCAAGGTTACACCGCAGGACAGCGAGATCGCGGCCGGCCTGAAGCGGGACGGCGCGGAGAATATCGCCAGGCTCAAGGGCATGAAGGGCAAGCACTTCGACAAGGCCTATGTGGAACATGAGGTCGCGTACCACCAGGCCGTGATCGACGCGCTCGACAAGACCCTGGTCCCGAATGCGCGCAATGCGCAGCTGAAGGAGACGCTGCTCAAGGTGCGCCCGGCTTTCGTCGCCCACCTCGAGCACGCGAAGCAGTTGCGCGCCTCGATGAAATAAGGAGCAGGCATGAAGCGCATTGTTTCGCTGCGCTCGCCGCGTCCCCGGGCTGCCGGCACGAAGTCAGTTGCCGGTCCGAGGGCGGGATGGGGCGCCATCCTCCTGGCCTTGTGCGTCGGCGCGGCGCCCGCGACCGCCGCCGTCCATACGGTTATCATCGACGGCATGCGGTTCGTGCCCGAAACGGTCGAGGTGAAGGCCGGCGACACCGTCGTCTGGCGCAACAAGGATCCCTTCCCGCACACCGTGGCCTCGACCGGACCGGGCTTTGCCTCGGTGGCGATCGCACCGCAGGGCGAGTGGCGTTTCGAAGCGGACAACCCCGGCCGCTACGCCTACCTTTGCACCCTGCACCGCACGATGCGGGGCCTGTTGATCGTGAAACGAAAGGAGCGCGCATGCCAGCACCGAGCCTGCCCGAACTGAAGAACGCCACCGACGCCGGCCTGCTTTCCCTGGTCGCGAACGGCAGCCACGCGGCCTTCGAAGTGCTCATGCGGCGGCACAACCAGGCGCTGTACCGGACGGCGCGCAGCATCGTCAGGGACGATGCCGAAGCCGAAGACATCGTGCAGGAATCCTACCTGCACGCCTACCGCAACGCTGCCGGCTTCCGGGGCGAAGCCAGTCCCGCCACCTGGCTGACCCGCATCGTCATCAACGAAGCGAACGGCCGGCTGCGCAGGACACGCAGGCGCGCCCGGATCGTGCAACTGATTCCCGGCGCCGGCGCGGGCGCCCCGGCCGACGCCGGCGATGCCGGCGGCATCGATACCGACATGGACGGGCACGGCGCCGAACCGGACGAGCAGGTCCTGCGCGGGGAAGCACGCCGCCTGATCGAAGCGCGCATCGACGCCCTGCCCGGCAGGCTGCGCACCGTATTCGTATTGCGTGCGGTTCAGGAACTGTCGGTCGAAGAAACCGCCGACCTGTTGGGCATTCCCGAAGCGACCGTGCGCAGCCAGTTCTTCCGCGCCCGCGCCATCCTGCGCGAAGCCCTGGCGCGCGACTTCGACCAGGCAGTCGAGACCGCGTTCACCTTCGACGGCGCGCGTTGCGACCGCATCGTCGCGGGCGTCCTCGGGCGCCTGTAAGAACGGCGACGGGACCGGCACAGGACCGGGCGCCCTGCCTGTGGCGACACCCTCTGCGGCACCGACCGGCTCGGCACGCGCGTCTCCAACGGCGTGGCAGCGCCGCGGGCGCGAAGATGCTCGAAACAGACCGTCCGGCCGTCGCTGTCAGGGCGCCGGGGAAGCTGGCGCCGCCGCGTAGCGCCCCAGGCAGGTTTTCGCAGCTTCGTTGCCGGGATCGACGTCGAGGATCCGGCGGCAGGTCTGCATGGCCGCATCCTTCTGCCCGGTCTTCTCCTGCATCTCGGCCAGGGCGAATTTTGCGCCGAGGCTGGGCTTGAGGTGGTCGCCAAGCCGGTAGACCTCGCGCGCCTGCGCGAAGCGCTCGCGCTGCTTCAGGGATTCGGCCCAGCCGATGATGTCGTTTTGTTCGAGCCTGAACGTGGCGCCTTCCTTCACGAACTGCTCGTACAGCGGGATCGCCTGGTCGAAGCCCCCGGCGGCCAGGCGTGCGACGTAGTCTTCCCAGGCCGGCGGGAGCTTCTCCGTCTTGCGGCGGATGTCCGCGGTCAGCATGCCTGCGGGCGCGCCGTTGGCCGCGGGTGTATTCTCGATGAAGCGGCGTCCGGCGGCATCACCCTTCAGCCAGGCGTCCAGGAAATGCCGGGTGTAGCGCGCCGCCCAGCCGTAGGCCAGCGCCACCTGGTCGCGCCCAGCCTTCCCGAACTGGCCGTCCTGCGCGAAGCGCTGGTTGTAGGAAGCGAAATCGTGGTGCCGCATCGGCAGCAGCGACACAAGGTATACGTCCGAATAGGTCATCTCGTCAATGAACGAGTAGGCCTTGTCCTTGCCGTTCTCCTGTTTTACCGCGGCCGGCGGCGCGCCCAGGTAAAGCAGCGGCACGCCAACCCGCGCCGGCGTCACGTTCCTCGCCGCGTCCTTGCCGCCGTCGACGAGTTCGGAGAAATAGCGCAGGGATCCGTCGAGACTGACGAGCGCCTTGATACGCGGATCCCTGGCGGCGGCCACGACGTTCGACAGGCCGCCCCAGCTGAACCCGACCACCGCGACCCTGGTCGTATCGGCCTGGGCAAGCGTAGCCGCCTGACCGATCAGCCAGGAGATATCCCTGGCCTGGGTCTCCAGGCCGTCGACCGTGAGCGCGGGCGTGCGCCTGTGCTCGCCCAGGGAGGGACTGGACAGGACGATGTAGCCATGGCTCGCCAGGTATTCGCACAGGTCCGCGTTCTCGATGGCGTTCGCGGAAAAGCCCGGCGCATAGATCGCGACCGGGAAGCGGCCCTCCCTCGGGCGTGCATCGCGCACCGCCAGCATCGGGCGGGCCAGGTCGCGCAGGAGCGCGCCGCGCCGCGAGCCTGCGCCCGCGTCGATGCCTGCCTCGGTCAGGCGTTTCACTTCGGCGCGGCCGCGCCCGAAGTCGTCCTCGGTCGCAGCGGTCTCGAGGTAGTCGCGGAAGCTGACGCGCCTGCCGCCGCCGTCGGCCGGATACCAGACGATGGCCTGGATGGGGCGCGCGCGTTCTCCCTGCGCCGGTTCGCCGGTGTACTGGTCGACCGCCGTCTTGTAGAGACGCGAGCGGTCGTACTGCCGGACGACCTTGACGCCGACGGCGTGCGGACCGGGCGGGTTCGCAAAGGTGAAGGTGTCGGCCGCGTGGGCCGACATCGAGGTGGCGAGTAGCAGGAACAAACGCAGGGGCAGGAACAAACGCAGGGGCAGGAACAATGAAGGGAGCAGGCGTGGCATGGGCGGCGATCGGACTCGGTTGGAAAAGTAGTCGGGCTGGACGCGAACGCCAGCCATCTCGTCTTGCCAACCTAGAATAGATTGTCTAGACCATATTGTCTAGATAATCCTACGCCATCGCGCCTTGGCGCCTTGGCCCCTGCCCGTGCATCCACGCTGGCGTCAGGGACGGCTCGCCGCCTGCTTGCGCACCGTCGTCACCAAGGTGGGCAACGACCACGCGCCGCCAGGCGCGATGCCATTGCATTCGCCGGTATTACCCTCGCTGGTATGCACGAAGCGCCTGCCGTCCCAGGTCCAGTCTTCGAAAGCCCAGCAGTCGCCGACGCCACGCCCTTTCTGCGAACCGTCGATGACCCCATGCGCATAGCCCGAGGCCGAGCTGGTGACGAGCTCGGGCGCATAAGGCGGATTGGCATTGATCACCCAGTAGGCGTCGCCCTGGTTGTAGGCGCCGCGCCAGCACAGCGTGGACGCCAGCAGCTTGCCGCCGCCCAGGCGCCGCACGGTGATCTCGTTCTCCGCTTCGCCAGCCTCGCTCAACGCCTGGCATTCTTCCTCGCTCTGGGCTTTCAAGGCCGCGCGCAGGCTCGCGAGACGGGCCTTCGGCAGCTGGATCACTTTGTCGTCCGGCACGACAGCGTTCACCACGGGCGCAGGCAGGGCCGGCAGCACGCCGTTCTCGTCCCTGGTCCCCTTGCGCACCAGTGCGCCGGGCGTGCCGAGGCGGCCCTGGTACTCGTCCATCTTCAGCAGCACCGCGGCGGCGCCCTTGTCCGACAGGCGCCAGCTGAGCTTGCCGTCCGACCATTCGATCCGGCTGTCCCTGGTCAGGGCGGCAAGCAGGGCCTGGGTTTGCTGGGGCGCCAGGTCGACTGTCCATTTGCCCTGGGAGACCAGCACCTTGCCATGCGGCTGGCCGTTGATCCGCATCGTCAGGTCGAGCTTCGGCGGGAGCCTGTCCGTCTCCTGCTCTTCGCCCGGATTCCCGATCTGCAGTTCGCCCTTCACGGGCGTGTGCGGGCCGGCCTGGCGGGTCAGCAGGACCGATACCGGCATCGGCGGCTTGTTGCCGTCCTCGTTGTTGCCGTCCTCGTCGTCGTCCTCGCTGGCGCCTTCGGCGTAATAGCCGGCGGCGCGGCAGGTGCGCGTGTTGTCGCAGGCGAGTTCCCAGTGCCCGTGCCCGAAGCGCAGGCCGGACGCTTTGGCGGCGGCCGCGTCGGCGCCGCAGTTCACGGCCAACAGGGCCAGCGGAAGGATCAGATGTCTTTTCATATGCGTGTCGAATATTCCATGAACGGGGGGCCCGCAACGTCAAGGCGAGCCCGGCCCAGTGTACGAATTCATTGCATTTACGGCAAGCCATCCGTTCGAACAGGCCGTCAGTCTGCACTGAACCACTGTGCAAGTCACCTCGGGCAACGGAACGCGAGCATCCGGACCCGCGGTGTAGCATAGTTCGGCAGGCAGACCACTTTCCGTTTAACGAGAAGAAAGGACCACAGTGAACCAGCGCTATCGACCGATCACGCGCCTGGGCCTGGGCGGCACCGGGCTGGGCGACATGTACCACACGACGAGCGACGAGGCGGCCCACGCCACCGTCGACGCCGCATGGCAGGCAGGCATCCGCTATTTCGACACCGCCCCGCACTACGGCGCCGGCCTGTCCGAGCACCGCTTCGGCATGGCGCTGCGGCGCCGTCCGCGCGAGGAGTTCACGCTCTCGACCAAGGTCGGGCGCATCCTCGTGCCCCACCACCCCGGCGAAATCGCGAGCCCCTTCGTCTCCGCCATGCCCTTCCGGCGCGTGCTCGACTACACAGCGGACGGCGTGCGCCGCGCCGTCGAGGACAGCCTGCAGCGCCTGGCGCTCGGCTACATCGACATCGTCTACGTGCACGACCTCTCGCCCGATGCACTGCCCGAAGCGGACTTCGAGCACCACTTCCGCATCGCGGCCGGCCGCGGCGGCGCCTTCGAGGGCCTGGTCAAGCTGCGCGAGGAAGGCGTGATCAAGGGCTGGGGCATGGGCGTGAACACGGTCGAGCCCTGCATGCGCGCGCTGCAGGCCTCCGATCCCGACGTCTTCCTGCTGGCCGGACGCTACACCCTGATGGAGACCACGCCACTCGAAGAATTCTTCCCGCTGTGCGCCCAGCGCGGCGCCAGCGTCGTGATCGGCGGCCCCTTCAACTCCGGCTTCCTGGCCGGCGGCGAACACTACGACTACCAGCCGGCCAAGCCCGAGCAGCACGCCCACCGCGAGCGCCTGCGCCAGGTGGCGTCGCGCCACAACGTCGACCTGGCGGCGGCGGCGCTGCAGTTCGGCCTGGCGCAGCAGGGCGGTGGCGCGCTCGAGGCGCAGGCGCTCCTCCAGCATGCGGCGCCAGGACAGCAGCCCGAAGGCGATCACGGTGAACAGGCAGATGAAGAGCGAGACCTTGGAGATTTCGTAGACGAACAAGCGCGGCCAGGGATCGTGCCGGTAGACCTCGCCCGCCAGCGCATACACGGCATGGCGAATGCCGAACACCAGCGGCACGAAGGCGAGCCAGTACATCGGCAGCCATGCCGCCTGCAGCGCAAACCAGCGCCAGGGCCGGTCGAGCAGGCCGGCGTGGCGCGCGGTGGCGCGCCGCTGCACCAGCCAGAGCAGGCTGATGACCAGCGCCGACGAGCCTTCCCACAGCAGCGGCTGCCACAGTGCGCTGCCGCCGCCGCGCCGGTAATCCTGGACGGCGATCAGGGTCATCAGGGCCCAGAACAGGCACCAGGCGCAGACGATGACGCGCGTATTGCGTGTGGAAAGCACGATGAACCCTTGAACCCTGTCGAGATGCCGGGATCATCATTTATTTTTGGCAAGGTGTCAAAGCTTCACGGCGCCGGCGCATTCTCGTGCCGCTCCTCCTCGTCGGCACGTTCACGGTCGAGCCTGGCTTTCATTCCCGCCACGTCGTTCATGAACTCGTCCACCGTGGCGTCGGGCGTGGCGCGCATGTCGGGCGGCAGCAGCACCGACATGTAGAGTTCGTCCGCGAGGCGGCCGTTGCGCTGCTCGTTGCTGATGAGGACCAGTCCCGAGCCGAGCATGGCGAGCGCCGCGCAGATGATGGCGAAGCGCCGCCGTGGTTGCGGTTTCACCGTCATCAGGTGGAAGTAGATCATGCCGGCCACCAGCGCGATCGCCACGTGCGAGCCGTAGCGGGTGAACACCTCGATCGAATACGCGTAGCCGACCGCACTCGAGGCCAGCCGGAAGGCCATCAGCACCGCGATGCCGCAGCCGAAGATGAACAGGTGGCGCCCGAGGCGCGCGTGGCGCCCGAACAGGCGGTTGCCCAGGGCCCACAGGCCGGCCCAGACCAGGCCGGCGCCCAGGCCGTAGGCCAGCGCCTGCAGGTAGCGGAACAGGCGGAACGGCTGGGTGTCCGCCAGCCACATGGTGAACAGCGCCACCAGCGCGATCAGGAAGGCGCCGGCCAGGCCGGGCAGGGCGCCTTCCCAGCCGTGCATGGTGCGGTCCAGCAGTTCGGCCGGCACCGGGAAGTCGGCCGCGCGCACCCGCAGCGTCGTGTGGCCGAGGCGCACCACGGTGTTGCCGCCCAGCGGCAGCGTCTCGATGCGCTTGCCGGCATGGACCATGCCGTTCCTGGTGCCGAGGTCGCGCAGCACCAGGCCGCCGTTGCCGTCGCTGTCCACCTGGGCGTGGCGCGGGGCGGCGTAGGCGTCGTCGAGGATGTAGTCGTTGTCGTAGCCGCGCCCGATGCGGATCGGCAGGGTGTCGACGCGGTGGCGGTGCAGCACGTCGCCGTTGCGCGCGAGGGTTTCGATGAACCACGGGCCCGTCATAGCTGCCCGCTGCGCCCGAGCGCGGCCAGGAAAGCGCGCGTGACGCGCATGCCGTTGTCGTAGGAAACACCGGTGACGTCGAGCCGGCTTTGCAGGCTGGCCTGCGGATTGTCGGTGCTGGCGGTCAGCAGCGTGAAATTGTACAGGCCGGGAAACTTGCGGTAGGCGCGCACGCACACCACCGCGCGCAGCGGCAGCGTGTTCGAATGCACGAAGCGCTCGCTGCACAGGGGGCCGGTCAGGCGCGTGTCGCGCGTGCTGCCGAGGCGGTCGACGCGGAACTGGCTGCTCGCCAGCGCGGCGAAGCGCAGCGGGTGCAGGTTCGGCGAGCGCAGGTACTGGTGGGTCATCGAGACGTGCCCGGTCTGCTGGGTGTCGGAGACGTAGATCGCCGACTCCATCGCGCAGCTCATGGTGTCGGCGCTGTAGGAGGTCTCGGCCTTCACGTTCGAGCGGCCCCAGCAGCGCACCTGGCCGGACTCGCGCACCGGCACCCGGTACGGGCCCATGCTCTTGATCGACAGCGGCGAGTCGAGCAGGCGCGCCACCATCGCGCGCTGGTGCGCCAGCAGCTGGGCCGCGATCAGGGGATTGAAATCCTTGGGCGGCGCGCCCTGCAGGGATACCTGGCGCAACAGTTCCTGGGCATACTTGACCGGCACCAGGAAGCTGACCGCCTCGCCGTCGCGCCGCTTGGAGACGTTGATGCCGGCGACGGTGCCGCCGGCCGTCACGCTGGGGCCGCCGCTCATGCCCGAATTGATCGGCCCGCTGAAGATCAGCTGATCGTAGAAGCTGCGGCTGACCACGCCATTGTAGGCGCCTTCCGAGATGGCGAAGCCGAGGTCGAGAGGATTGCCGAGCGAATACAGCGGCTGTCCCTGGGTCAGCTTCACCGGCTGTTCCGGCACCAGGAAGAAGCCGCTGCCCTTGCGGTTCACGCGCACCACCGCGAGGTCGTGCAGCACGTCGACCGCCAGCAGCAGC
>DNCF01000513.1 GCA_003484545.1 Massilia sp.
TGGGTCGGCACCCAGGTGCCGGCGCTGGCGCAGGGCGCGGCGGCCAAGACCGCCGGCCTGCCGGTCGAGAAGGTCAAGGTCCATAACTACTACATCGGCGGCGGCTTCGGGCGCCGCCTCGAAGTCGACTACGTGATCCAGGCGGTGGCCTTTGCCAAGCTGGCCAAGGGCCCGGTGAAGTTCATCTGGACCCGCGAGGAAGACATCCAGCACGACATGTACCGCCCCTATTACGTGGACCGCCTGTCGGCGCGCCTGGACGACAAGGGCCGCCCGGCGGCCTGGTTCCACCGCGTGACCGGTTCCTCGATCATGGCGCGCTTCGCGCCGCCGGCGGTGAAGGACGGCGTCGATCCGGACGCGGTCGAGGGCGCGGCCGACCTGCAGTATGCGATCCCGGCGATCCGCGTCGAGTACGTGCGCCACGAACCGCCGGGCGTGCCGACCGCCTTCTGGCGCGGCGTCGGCCCGACCCACAACGTGTTCGTGGTCGAGAGCTTCATCGACGAGCTGGCGCAGGCGGCCAAGCAGGATCCGGTGGTGTTCCGCCGCGCGCTGCTGGAAAAATCGCCGCGCACGCTCGGGGTGCTGAACCTGGCGGCCGAGAAGGCGGGCTGGGGCAAGCCCTTGGCGCCGATCGCGGGGCGCAAGGTCGGGCGCGGGATCTCGACCCAGTTTGCCTTCGGCAGCTACATGGCGCAGGTGGCGGAAGTATCGGTCGGACCGGGCGGCGACGTCCAGGTGCACCGCGTGGTCTGCGCGGTCGATTGCGGCCAGGCGGTCAACCCGGACGGCATCATCGCCCAGATGGAGGGCGGCATCGTGTTCGGCGCCTCGGCGGCGCTGTGGAACGAGATCACGCTGGCCAATGGACGCGTGCAGCAATCGAACTTCGGTGACTACCGCATGATGCGCATCAACGAGGCGCCGGTGGTGGAGGTCCACATCGTCAACAGCCGCGACGAACCGGGCGGAATCGGCGAGCCGGGCACGGCGGGCATCGCGCCGGCGCTGACGAATGCGGTGTTCGCCGCGACCGGCAAGCGGATTCGCAAGCTGCCGATCGGGGAGCAGTTGAAGGCCTGAGTCTGGATTGGCGGACAACAAAGCGGCAGGAAGCATCCTGCCGCTTTTTTATTGGCTGCCTTGTTCCGGGGCCGGCTTCGTGCCGGGACCGCAGGCCAGCTCCTTCAGGCTGCGGCATTGGCGTTCGCGGTTGCCCGGATGCGGGTCCAGGCTGCGCCGGCCCTGTTCGAGGGCTGGGGCATAGTGCGGATGGGCGCGCAGGCGCGCATGCCAGTTGCGGTATGCGCCCTCGCTCATGTGGCAGGCAACCAGGCGGTGCGTGACATCCTGGTAATCGCGCGCCTGGTGCGGGAAAGCGGCGGCGCAGGCCAGTGCTGCGCCTTCCATGGCGCCGACGTAGCCGGCTTCCGAGATTTCCTGCGCGCCGGCGCACGTGATAGTGAGCAGCGAGAACAATGGCAAGTGCCGTAGCCGCATTCGTCTCTCCGGTTTTGTAGGGTGGGCTCTCGAGCCCACACTGTCTCATCGCTTGCATGACGGCGATGCCGGCATCGGCGGGCTGTCGCGTTGATGCGTTGGATTGCTAACGGTGAGACCGCGTGGGCACAAGTGCCCACCCTACGAACCCCAACCTCTATCAGCCGTTGTCGGCGTACGGATCCGGATACCCCAGCGCTTCCATGATGTCGCGCTCGAGCTGTTCCATCTCCTCGGCTTCCTCGTCGTGCTCGTGGTCGTAGCCTTGGGCGTGCAGCACGCCGTGGACGACCAGGTGGGCCGCGTGTTCCTCGAGCGTTTTCTTTTGTTCCTCGGCTTCGCGCTGCAGGACGTCGGTGCACAGCACGATGTCGGCCTGCACCGGTTCGTCCTCGGCCAGTTCATCTCCCTCGTTGTAGGCGAAGGTGAGCACGTTGGTGGCGTAGTCCTTGCCGCGGTAGTCGCGGTTCAGGGTCTGGCCTTCGGCGGCGTCGACGAAGCGGATCGCCAGTTCGGCCGGGCCCAGGAGGGCCGGGCGCACCCAGCGTTCCACCATCTCGGGCGTGATGGCGGTTTCCAGGCGCGCGTCCGGGTACTGGACGTCGAGTTCGAGATTATGATTTTTTTCTTGCATTGCGGGCAGTCGTAGGTTTCGGCAGCGCGCCCATTTCCTGGACTTCGCTGGCCTTGTCGTAGGCGTCGACGATGCGCGCCACCAGCGGGTGGCGCACCACGTCGGCGCTGGAGAATTGGGTAAAGGCGATGCCGCGCACGTCCTTCAGCACGTGCATCGCATCGACCAGGCCGGAGCGCTGGGTCTTGTGCAGGTCGACCTGGGTCACGTCGCCGGTGACGACGGCCTTGCTGCCGAAACCGATACGCGTGAGGAACATCTTCATCTGCTCGACCGTCGTGTTCTGGGCTTCGTCCAGGATCACGAAGGCGTGGTTCAGCGTGCGGCCGCGCATGTAGGCCAGCGGGGCGATCTCGATGACCTGCTTCTCGAACAGCTTCTGGGTGCGGTCGAAGCCGAGCAGGTCGTACAGCGCGTCGTACAGCGGGCGCAGGTAGGGGTCGACCTTCTGGCTCATGTCGCCGGGCAGGAAGCCGAGGCGCTCGCCGGCTTCCACCGCCGGACGGGTCAGGATGATGCGCTTGACGGCGTCGCGTTCGAGCGCGTCGACCGCGCAGGCCACGGCCAGGTAGGTCTTGCCGGTGCCGGCCGGGCCGATGCCGAAGCTGATGTCGTGCTCGAGCACGGCGCGCAGGTACTGGATCTGGTGCGGCGTGCGCCCGCGCAGGTCGCTGCGGCGGGTCTTCAGCGTGGGGCTGACGAGTTCGGGATGTTCTTCCCCTTCCTCGTCCTCGGCCTCGTCTTCCTGCTCGGCCGGCGCGGCGCCCTCGATCTTCGGCTTCAGGCCGGCGCGCTGTTCGACCAGGGCCAGCTGCACTTCCTCGATCGGCACGACCTTGTTGGCGGCCGCGTAGAAGCGCTCGAGCAGTTCGACCGCGCGCTCGGCGTTGGCGCCGCTGACGATGAACTTCTCGCCGCGGCGGAAGATGGTCACGTCGAGCGCCGCCGAAATCTGGCGCAGGTTCTCGTCGAGCGGACCGCACAGGTGGGCGAGCCGCGTGTTATCGAGCGGCTCGGGAATGAAGTACGAAGGCTGGGTGGGCGTGTGTGTTTTCAACTGGCTTTGGCAATCGTATCGGTGCTGGCGACGAGTTCGCCGCGCAGGGAGTAATCCAGGCTCTCGGTGACGCGCACGTCGACCAGCTGGCCGACCAGCGCAGCGCCGGAGGCGCCCGGGGCGAAAATGACCACACGGTTGCTCTCGGTGCGGCCCTGCAGTTCGTTCGGGTCTTTCTTCGACGGTCCCTCGACCAGGATGCGCTGGACCGTGCCGACCATTGCCGCGCTGAGCTTGCGGGTGTTGGCGTCGATCAGGGCCTGCAGGCGCTGCAGGCGCGCCAGCTTGACCTCGTGCGGGGTGTCGTCTTCCAGGTTGGCGGCCGGGGTGCCCGGGCGCTTGCTGAAGATGAAGCTGAAACTGTTGTCGAAGCCGACGTCTTCCACCAGCTTCATCATGGCCTCGAAATCGGCATCGGTTTCGCCGGGGAAGCCGACGATGAAGTCCGAGGAAATCGCGATGTCCGGGCGCACCGCCTTGATGCGGCGGATGATCGACTTGTATTCGAGGCCGGTGTAGCCGCGCTTCATGGCTTGCAGGATACGGTCGGAACCGTGCTGCACCGGCAGGTACAGGTGGTTCACCAGTTGCGGGATCCTGGCGTAGGCGTCGATCAGGCGCTGGGTGAATTCCTTCGGGTGGCTGGTGACGAAGCGCAGGCGCTCGATGCCGGGAATGTCGGCGATGTATTCGAGCAGCAGCGCAAAATCGGCGACTTCGCCGCCTTCCATGGCGCCGCGGTAGGCGTTCACGTTCTGGCCCAGCAGCATGATTTCCTTGACGCCTTGCGCGGCCAGGCCGGCGACTTCGGTCAGCACGTCCTCGAAGCGGCGCGAGACTTCCTCGCCGCGGGTATAGGGCACGACGCAATAGCTGCAGTACTTGCTGCAGCCTTCCATGATCGAAACGTAGGCGACGGGGCCTTCGACCTTGGCCGGGGGCAGGTGGTCGAACTTCTCGATTTCCGGGAAGCTGATGTCGACCTGGGCGGCGCCGCTGCTGCGGCGCTCGCGGATCATCTGCGGCAGGCGGTGCAGGGTCTGCGGGCCGAACACCATGTCGACGTGCGGCGCGCGCTTGACGATGGCTTCGCCTTCCTGCGAGGCCACGCAGCCGCCGACGCCGATGATCAGGTCGGGGCGCTCGCGTTTCAGTTCGCGCAGGCGGCCCAGGTCGGAAAACACCTTTTCCTGCGCCTTTTCGCGCACCGAACAGGTGTTGAAGAGGATAACATCAGCGTCCTCGGGTTTATCGGTGCGAACCAAGCCATCGGACGCGCCAAGCACGTCCGCCATTTTGTCCGAGTCGTACTCGTTCATCTGGCAGCCGAAGGTCTTGATGAATACTTTTTTCTGCATGGAATGCTTCGTTATAAAAAGTGCTAGCGCTTTGACAAAGCGTCAAGCCAGTTTACCGTAAATCCCTGTTGGCGATCAAAAAACGGCGTGCGGAACAGGGCAAATTAATGCTACCAAGAATCACTTATTGCTTAGGTCAACCATATTGCCACTCTGGCTAGATTGTTAAATTGCGAATTCGTATCAAACGGGCGTGCGCAAGGCCGCGTCAGGCTTTGCTCAAGATATTTCCTGTTGTAAATCAATACGTTCCCTGCAAATTCTTTTACACAAATTAACGGAAGAAATCTCTTGCGTGCGCCACAAATAATCCCCATGTGTTGAAATGCCTATGTGACAAGCTTTCCACGCGATAGCTTGATTTCCAACAATGAGTCATGTGCTCAGGACGGATGTCGCAAGCCCATATGCGTCTGATAATTTGTTGGAAAGACAAGTGCGTTCAGGGGAGTGTTAAGCAGAGCGCATGCGCACGAGCATGTTTCTTAAGCGAAGACTCAGACTCGTTCTGTTTAATTGCTCTGGAGCGTGTTCGGGAACTTATGTTGACGAAAGGTAGTCTTTAACAAAGTTCGTAACGGAACTATTTTAAACCACACTCACGAGGTAAAAATCATGGCACATCATGCTTTGTCTTCACAGGAAAGCTACAACCCCAACCACCTGCTGGACATCCTGCTCGGCAAGATGCAGCTGAAGAACGACGCCGCGCTGTCGCGCATGCTCGAGGTGGCTCCGCCTGTCATCAGCAAGATCCGCCACCATCGCCTGCCGGTCGGCGCTTCGCTGCTGATCCGCATGCACGAAGTGACCGGCATGAGCATCCGCGACCTGCGCGACCTGATGGGCGACCGCCGCACCAAGTATCGCCTGTCCGACGCCCAGGGCCGCCCGAAGCCAGAAGAGAAGGCAGCCCAGGCCGCCGCGGCAGCAGCCCAGCAACAACAGCAGCAGCAACAGCAAACCCAGCAGCAATCGCAGAACAACGAAGCTTCTTCGTCGTCTGGCAACTATGCGCACTAATGCCGGCGGCATGGCAGCCCTGACTGCCGTGCCCTCGGCCATGCCGGGCAGCTGCGCGGCGTCCTGACACGCCGCGCACGCTGCCCTTTCCTCGCGCACTTCCCTGCCGCCACGCGGCGTTTCCCGTTCCGTCTCCGGTGCCCGCCAGGGCAGGCCGGTTTTCGTCCATGGCGCACGCTAGATCGGATGACCGGAGCAAGTTGAGCGGCCCCAAGCAAGCCCGCGCCGAATACGGTATTCTCGCCCTGCCTTGAAGCGGGGCCCACGCGCCAACCGTTCCCTGGCCGGCCGGCGCCATGCCGCGACCGTTCATCTCCAGACAAAAGGACTCCACATGAAATTGTATTTCAGCCCCGGCGCCTGCTCGCTGTCCCCGCACATCGTCCTGCTCGAGGCAGGACTGGCCTTCACCTCCGAGCGCGTCGACCTCGGCACGAAGCGCACGGCCGGCGGCGCGGACTTCCGCAGCATCAATCCGAACGGATACGTGCCGGCGCTCGAACTGGACAACGGCGCCGTGCTGACCGAAGGTCCTGCGATCGTCCAGTACCTGGCCGACAGCGCGCCGCAGGCCGGCCTCCTGGCCCCCGTCGGCAGCATCGAGCGCTACCAGGCCCTGAGCTGGCTGAACTACATTTCGACCGAACTGCACAAGAACTTCAGCCCGCTGTTCAAACCGGACTCCACCGACGACATGCGCGAACGCGCACGCAAGATGCTGGCGCTGCGCTTCGACCACGTCGCGCGTCACCTCGACGGCCGCGAATTCCTCGCAGGCAGCCAGTTCGGCGTGGCCGATGCCTACCTGTTCACCGTGCTGGGCTGGACCGACTTCCTCAAGTTCAGCCTGGCCGACTGGCCGCAGCTGCAGGCATTCCGCGCGCGCGTCGCCCAGCGACCGGCCGTGCAGCAAGCGCTGCGCGCGGAAGGCTTGGTCAAGTAATACGGCCTCATCAAGTAAACAGGTCGCCGCCCACCCGCGTGGGCGGTAACATGGACATATGACGAACAAACGCTATATTGCTTTATTGCGCGGCGTGAACGTGGGCCGCGCCAAGCGCGTCGCCATGGCCGACCTGCGCAAACTGGTCGAAGAACTTGGCTATGCCGACGTGCGCAGCGTCCTGAACAGCGGCAACATCGTGTTCAGTGCCGACGAGCTCGACCCGGCCGTGGCCGCGGCCGCGATCGAGGAAGGGCTGGTGCTCAAGCTGGGTGTGGCGGCGCGTGTCATGGTGATCGCCGGCGACGACCTGGCGGCGGTGCTGGCGGAAAACGCGCTGCTGCCGCTGGCGACCGACCATGCGCGCTTGCTGGTCTTCCTGCTGCCCGACGTCGCCGCACGCGATGCCCTGGCCCCGCTGTGCGAGCGCGACTGGGGCGAGGGTGCGCTGGCGCTCGGCCAGCGCGCGGCCTATGTCTGGTGTCCGGACGGGGTACTCGACAGCGCGG
Organism: Massilia sp.; assembly: GCA_003484545.1. Classification (GTDB taxonomy): domain Bacteria; phylum Pseudomonadota; class Gammaproteobacteria; order Burkholderiales; family Burkholderiaceae_D; genus Telluria. The sequence continues at coordinate 7,028 of DNCF01000513.1, forward strand.
CGGCGGCGGCGCTCGGCAAGCAACTGGGAGACGCGACCACGTCGCGCAACTGGAATACCTTGTGCAAGCTGTACGCGCTGTGCACCGAGCCCGCGCCGGCGCCGCGCGGCGCCTGAAGCGCAGCCCGCAACTTCACGCTCTACTCCGCGGTGCCCGGAACTGCGCCCGCGGCTACCGCCCACCGTGCCGTGCTCGCGACGCCGGCAACGGCCGGGCAGGGCCAACGAAGGCCGGCCGCCCTTTTGATGCATTACTTGAACTTCTCGTTGCTGTCCCGGCGTGCCCGGTAGCCGAGCAGGACCAGCCCGACCAGCATCATCGCAAACACTTCCGGTTCCGGCAGCTCCGACATGTGCGCCGGGGCCGTGACGATGTCCGGACGCGGGGCGGCGGCCAGGTCGGGCACGCGCGGCTGGATGCGCGCCGCGTCGTTGG
>DNCF01000065.1:0-19308 GCA_003484545.1 Massilia sp.
TAACCGATCGTTCAAATAGGCTCCATCGTGAACCTCGAAAATTACTTCCCCGTTCTTCTCTTCATCCTGATTGGCGTCGGTGTCGGCGTCGCTCCCCAGGTGCTCGGCTACCTGCTCGGTCCGAACCGTCCCGACGCTGCCAAGCTCTCTCCTTACGAATGCGGCTTCGAAGCCTTCGAAGATGCCCGCATGAAGTTCGACGTTCGCTACTACCTGGTGGCGATCCTGTTTATTTTGTTTGATCTGGAAACGGCATTCTTCTTCCCATGGGGCGTCTCGATGCGCGAACTGGGCTGGACCGGTTTCGTCACGATGATGGTGTTCATCGCCGAATTCGTCGTCGGTTTCTGGTACATCTGGAAGAAAGGTGCCCTTGATTGGGAATAAGCCATGGCTATTGAAGGCGTATTAAACGAAGGTTTCATTACCACCACAGCCGATAAGCTGATCAACTGGGCGCGCACGGGATCGATGTTCCCGATGACGTTTGGCCTGGCCTGCTGCGCGGTCGAGATGATGCATGTGGGCGCCGCCCGCTATGACCTCGACCGTTTCGGCATTGTGTTCCGCCCCTCGCCGCGTCAGTCCGACGTGATGATCGTCGCCGGCACGCTGTGCAACAAGATGGCGCCGGCGCTGCGCAAGGTGTACGACCAGATGGCCGAGCCGCGCTGGGTGATCTCGATGGGTTCCTGCGCCAACGGCGGCGGCTACTACCACTACTCGTACTCGGTGGTGCGCGGCTGCGACCGTATCGTGCCGGTCGACGTGTATGTCCCGGGTTGCCCGCCGACGGCTGAAGCCCTGCTGTACGGCATCATGCAGCTGCAGAACAAGATCAAGCGCACCAACACGATCGCGCGTTAACACCTGCCGGATTCACCATGACGACAAAACTCGAAGTCCTCCAACTCGCCCTGGAAAAAGCACTGGGCGAGGGCGCCGCCATTTCGACGGCGCTCGGCGAAGTGACCGTGGTGGTCAAGGCCGCCGATTACCTGCGCTCGATGCAGATCCTGCGCGACGACCCGTCGCTGAAGTTCGAAGAACTGATCGACCTGTGCGGCGTCGACTATTCCCAGTACGGCGAAGGCACCTGGGACGGCCTGCGTTTCGCGGTCGTCTCGCACCTGCTGTCGATCGAACACAACTGGCGCGTGCGCGTGCGCGTGTTCTGCCCGGACGACGACATGCCCCTGGTCGAGTCGGTAACAAGCATCTGGCGCGGCGCCAACTGGTACGAGCGCGAAGCCTTCGACCTGTTCGGCATCCTGTTCGACGGTCACGGCGACCTGCGCCGCATCCTGACCGACTATGGCTTCATCGGCCACCCGTTCCGCAAGGACTTCCCGATCTCGGGCTACGTCGAAATGCGCTACGACCCCGAACAGAAGCGCGTGATCTACCAACCCGTGACGATCGAGCCGCGTGAAAACATTCCGCGCGTGATCCGCGAAGAAACCTACGGGATGAAATAATGGCTGAGCTTAAGAACTACACCCTGAACTTTGGTCCGCAGCACCCGGCAGCGCACGGCGTGCTGCGCCTGGTGCTGGAACTGGACGGCGAAGTGATCCAGCGCGCCGACCCGCACATCGGCCTGCTGCACCGCGGCACCGAGAAGCTGGCGGAAACCCGCACCTACCTGCAGTCCGTGCCTTACATGGACCGCCTCGACTACGTCTCGATGATGTGCAACGAGCACGGTTACGTGCTGGCCATCGAGAAGCTGCTCGGCATCGAAGCGCCGATCCGCGCCCAGTACATCCGCGTCATGTTCGACGAGATCACGCGCCTCCTGAACCACCTGATGTGGCTCGGCGCGCACGCGCTCGACATCGGCGCCATGGGCCCCTTCCTGTACGCCTTCCGCGACCGCGAAGACCTGTTCGACGTCTATGAAGCCGTCTCGGGCGCGCGCATGCACGCGGCCTACTACCGTCCGGGCGGCGTCTACCGCGACCTGCCGGACACCATGCCGCAGCACAAGGAATCGATCATCCGCTCGAAGCAGGCGATCGCCAAGCTGAACGAAGACCGCCAGGGTTCGGTGCTCGACTTCATCGAAGCCTTCACCAAGCGCTTCGACGGCTACGTCGACGAGTACGAGACGTTGCTGACCGATAACCGCATCTGGAAGCAGCGTACGGTCGGCATCGGCGTCGTGTCGCCGGAAGCGGCGAAGGCCATGGGCTTCACCGGCGCCATGCTGCGCGGCTCGGGCATCGCCTGGGACCTGCGCAAGACCCAGCCGTACGCCGTCTACGACAAGCTCGACTTCGATATCCCGGTCGGCACCAACGGCGACTCCTACGACCGCTACCTGGTCCGCGTGGAAGAGATGCGCCAGTCGAACCGCATCATCAAGCAGTGCATCGCCTGGCTGCGCGTCAACCAGGGTCCGGTCATGGTCGACAACTACAAGGTCGTCCCGCCGAAGCGCGAAGACATGAAGTCGAACATGGAATCGCTGATCCACCACTTCAAGCTGTTCACCGAAGGCTTCCACGTGCCGGAAGGCGAAGCCTACGCCGCGGTCGAGCACCCGAAGGGCGAGTTCGGCATCTACATCGTGTCCGACGGCGCCAACAAGCCGTACCGCCTGAAGATCCGCACGCCCGACTATGCCCACCTGCAGAGCCTGGACGAGATGGCCCGCGGCCACATGATCGCCGACGCCGTCACGATCATCGGTACGCAAGACATCGTTTTCGGCTCCATTGACCGATAAGTCCGAAAGGCAGAAGAGATTATGTTGTTATCTGAGCAGTGCTATAAAAAAATCGACCGCGAGCTGGCCAAGTATCCGGCCGACCAGCGCCAGAGCGCCGTGATGGCCTCGCTGGCCCACGCCCAGGTCGAACTGGGTTGGCTGTCGCCCGAAACCATGCAGGAAATCGCCGACTACATCGGCATGCCGGCCATCGCCGTGCAGGAAGTGGCGACCTTCTACAACATGTACAACACCCGTCCGGTGGGCAAGCACAAGATCACCGTGTGCACCAACCTGCCGTGCGCGCTGTCCGGCGGCGAGCGTGCCGCCAAGCACCTGAAAGACAAGCTCGGCGTCGAATTCCGCGGCACCACCGAAGACGGCCAATTCACCGTCCTCGAAGGCGAGTGCATGGGCGCGTGCGGCGACGCACCGGTCATGCTGGTGAATAACCACCGCATGTGCTCGTTCATGAGCAACGACAAGATCGACGCCCTCGTTGAGGAACTGAAGAAATGACCAGCCTGCACGACCGTCACATCAATCCGCTGATCCTGAAGGACCTGAACGGCGAGAACTGGCACCTGGAAGACTACGTCAAGCGCGGCGGCTACTCGGCCCTGCGTCGTATTCTGGAAGGCAAAATTGCGCCGGAACAGATCATCGCCGACCTGAAGACCTCGGGCCTGCGCGGCCGCGGCGGCGCCGGTTTCCCGACCGGCCTGAAGTGGAGCTTCATGCCGCGCCAGTACCCGGGCCAGAAATACCTCGTCTGCAACACCGACGAAGGCGAGCCGGGCACGTTCAAGGACCGCGACATCATCCGCTACAACCCGCACGCGCTGATCGAAGGCATGGCCATCGGCGCCTACGCGATGGGCATCACCGTGGGCTACAACTACATCCACGGCGAGATCTTCCAGGAATACCTGCGTTTCGAAGAGGCGCTGGAAGAGGCGCGCGCCGCCGGCTTCCTGGGCGATAACATCCTGGGTTCGGAATTCTCGTTCCAGCTGCACGCCCACCACGGCTACGGCGCCTACATCTGCGGCGAAGAAACCGCGCTGCTCGAGTCGCTGGAAGGCAAGAAGGGCCAGCCGCGCTTCAAGCCGCCGTTCCCGGCCTCGTTCGGCCTGTACGGCAAGCCGACCACGATCAACAACACCGAGACCTTCGCGGCCGTCCCGTTCATCCTGAACCTCGGTCCCGAGAACTACATGGGCCTGGGCAAGCCGAACAACGGCGGCACCAAGATCTTCTCGATCTCGGGCGACGTCGAGCGTCCGGGCAACTACGAGGTCCCGCTGGGCACCCCGTTCGCCAAGCTGATGGAGCTGGCCGGTGGCATGCGCGGCGGCAAGAAGATCAAGGCCGTGATCCCGGGCGGCTCCTCCGCGCCGGTGGTCCGCGGCGACGTCATGATGGACACCGACCTGGACTACGACTCGATCGCGAAAGCCGGTTCGATGCTCGGTTCGGGCGCCGTCATCGTCATGGACGAGACGCGCTGCATGGTCAAGTCGCTGCTGCGCCTGTCCTACTTCTACTACGAAGAATCCTGCGGCCAGTGCACGCCGTGCCGCGAAGGCACCGGCTGGATGTACCGCATGGTGCACCGCATCGAACACGGCCAGGGCCGTCCGGAAGACATGGACCTGCTGAACTCGGTCGCCGACAACATCCAGGGCCGCACCATCTGCGCGCTGGGCGATGCCGCCGCGATGCCGGTTCGCGCCATGATCAAGAACTTCCGCGAGGAATTCGAATATCACATCGAGCACAAGCACTGCCTCGTGCCCACTTACCTTTAAGCCAGGTCAGGTAACGACAAATGGTTGAAATTGAATTAGACGGCAAGAAAGTCGAAGTCGCACCAGGTTCCATGGTGATGGACGCCGCAAACAAACTCGGGACCTATATCCCGCACTTCTGCTATCACAAGAAACTGTCGATCGCAGCGAACTGCCGCATGTGCCTGGTCGAGGTCGAGAAAGCCCCGAAACCGCTGCCGGCCTGCGCCACCCCGGTCTCGCCGGGAATGATCGTGCGCACCCACAGCGACAAGGCCGTGCACGCGCAGAAGTCGGTCATGGAGTTCCTGCTGATTAACCACCCGCTGGATTGCCCGATCTGCGACCAGGGCGGCGAATGCCAGCTGCAGGACCTGGCCGTCGGCTACGGCAAGGGCAACTCGCGCTACCAGGAAGAAAAGCGCGTGGTGACCCCGAAGGAAGCCGGCCCGCTGATCTCGATGGAAGAGATGAGCCGCTGCATCCAGTGCACCCGTTGCGTGCGTTTCGGCCAGGAAGTGGCCGGCGTCATGGAATTCGGCATGCTGGGCCGCGGCGAGCACTCGGAAATCACCACTTTCGTCGGCAAGACCGTCGACTCGGAAGTGTCGGGCAACATGATCGACCTGTGCCCGGTCGGCGCGCTCACCTCGAAGCCTTTCCGTTATTCCGCGCGTCCGTGGGAACTGCAGCGCCGCCGTTCGGTCTCCCCGCACGACTCGCTCGGCACCAACCTGATCGTCCAGGTCAAGGGCGGCAAGGTCATGCGCGTGCTGCCGCTGGAAAACGAAGCCATCAACGAATGCTGGCTGTCGGACAAGGACCGCTTCTCGTACGAAGCCCTGGACAACGCCGACCGCCTGATCAACCCGATGATCAAGCAGGGCGGCGAGTGGATCGAGACCGACTGGCAGACCGCGCTGGAATACGTGGCCCACGGCCTGCGTAACATCCGTCACGAGCATGGCGCGGACAGCATCGCCGCCGTCGGCACCGCCCACTCGACGGTCGAAGAGCTGTACCTGCTGCAGAAGGCCATGCGCGGCTTCGGCGTCGAGAACGTCGACTTCCGCCTGCGCCAGACCGACTTCGCCCTGGACGGCGCGGTCACCCCGTGGCTGGGCATGCCGATCGCCGAGCTGTCGAACCTGAAGCGCGCCTTCGTCATCGGTTCGTTCCTGCGCAAGGACCACCCGCTGGTCGCGACCCGTCTGCGCCAGGCAGTGAAGGGCGGCGCCAAGCTGTCGATCCTGCACGCGACCGACGAGGACAACCTGATCCCGACCGCCAACAAGATGATCGCCGCGCCGACCGACTGGCTCGCCGCGCTGTCGGAGATCGTCTCGGCCGTCGCCGCCGCCAAGGAAACCGCGGCACCGGCCGGCTTCGAGAACATCGAAGCGGGTGACGCCGCCAAAGCCATCGCCGCCTCGCTGGTCGCGGTCGGCGCCGAGCTGCCGGGCGCGATCCTGCTGGGTAACTCGGTCACCCACCATCCGGAGGCATCGAAGATCCACGCCGCGGCGCAATGGATCGCCAACGCCACCGGCGCCAAGTTCGGCTACTTCGTGGAAGCGGCCAACACCGTCGGCGGCTACCTGGTGAACGCCGTCTCGCCGAAAGCTGCCGACCTGTTCAGCGTACCGAAGAAAGCTTATGTGCTGCTTAACGCCGAGCCGGAACTGGACGCGGCCAACCCGCAGCAAGCCCGCGCCGCCCTGAACGGCGCCGAGATGGTCGTCGCCATGTCGGCCTTCAAGCACGGCCTGGACTACGCCGACGTGCTGTTGCCGATCTCGCCGTTCAGCGAGACCGCCGGCACTTTTGTGAACTGCGAAGGCCGCGCACAGAGCTTCAACGGCACCGTGCGTCCGCTGGGCGAAACCCGCCCGGCCTGGAAAGTGCTGCGCGTGCTGGGCAACCTGCTGGGCGTGTCGGGCTTCGACTACGAGAACTCGGAATCGATCCGCGACGAAGCGCTGGGCAAGGGCGTGTTCGACCACGCGGCCAAGCTGAACAACGTGGCCAAGCTGGCCCCGAGCGCCGCCAAGCGTTCGGAAGAAGCTGGTTCGCTGCAGCGCATCGCCGACGTGCCGATCTACTTCGCCGACGCCATCGCGCGCCGTTCCGAGCCGCTGCTGCGCACGGCCGACGCCAATGCGCCGCTGGTGCGCCTGCCGGCGGCATTGGCCGAGAAGCTGGGCGTAAAGGCCGGCGACGCGGTCAAGGTCACCCAGGGCACTGGCTCGGCCGTGCTGGTCGCCGACGTCGACGCGCGCCTGCCGGCGAACGTCGTGCGCGTGGCCGCCGCTCATCCGGCAACCGCGACGCTGGGCGCAATGTTCGGCTCCATCAACATTGAAAAAGCAGGGGAGGGCAAGTAATGGCAACGCCCGGTTTTATCGATAACATCTACACCAGCGGCGATGCGCTGCTGGGACCGACCGCGTGGACCCTGGTCTGGACCGTGGTCAAGATCCTGTGCGTGCTGCTGCCGCTGATGGGCCTGGTCGCCTATGCCACCCTGTGGGAACGCAAGCTGATCGGCTGGATCCACATCCGTCTCGGCCCGAACCGCGTCGGTCCGGGCGGCCTGCTGCAGCCGATCGCCGACGCGGTCAAGCTGCTGGTCAAGGAGATCGTGATCCCGACCCGCGCCACCACCAAGCTGTTCATCCTGGGCCCGATCATGACCATCATGCCGGCCCTGGCCGCCTGGTCGGTCGTGCCTTTCGGTCCGGAAGCGGCGCTGGCCAACGTCAACGCCGGCGTCCTGCTGCTGCTGGCGATCACCTCGATCGAGGTGTACGGCATCATCATCGCCGGCTGGGCCTCGAACTCGAAGTACGCCTTCATGGGTGCGATGCGCGCTTCGGCACAGATGATTTCCTATGAGATCCCGATGGGCTTCGTGCTGGTCGTGGTGCTGATGGTCTCGGGTTCGCTGAACTTCACCGACATCGTGATGGGCCAGGACCGCGGCATGTTCGCCGACATGGGCCTGAACTTCCTGTCGTGGAACTGGCTGCCGCTGCTGCCGCTGTTCTTCATCTACTTCATCTCGGGCCTGGCCGAGTGCAACCGCCACCCGTTCGACGTGGTGGAAGGCGAGTCGGAGATCGTGGCCGGCCACATGGTGGAATACTCGGGCATGTCCTACGCGATGTTCATGCTGGCCGAATACGCCAACATGATCCTGATCGGCACCCTGGCCTCGATCATGTTCCTGGGCGGCTGGCACGCGCCGTTCGCCTTCCTGGAATTCGGCGGCGCCTTCGGCGGCTTCTTCTGGCTGTTCGTGAAGATGTTCCTGATGGTCTCGGCGATGGTCTGGGTTCGCGGCACCTTCCCGCGCTACCGCTATGACCAGATCATGCGCCTGGGCTGGAAAGTGTTCATCCCGGTGACCCTGGTCTGGCTGGTGCTGGTCGCGGCCATCATGCAGACGTCCTGGAATATTTGGAAGTAAGGAAGCGCATTCAAATGAACCGTATTAAAGAAATCTTCGGCAGCCTGATGCTGACCGAGCTGTTCAAGGGTCTGGCGCTGACCGGCAAATATGCCCTGTCGCGCAAGATCACCGTGCAGTACCCGGAAGAGAAGACCCCGATGTCGAATCGCTTCCGCGGCCTGCACGCCCTGCGCCGCTACCCGAACGGGGAAGAGCGCTGCATCGCCTGCAAACTGTGCGAAGCGGTCTGCCCGGCCATGGCCATCACGATCGAATCGGCGCAGCGCGAGGACGGCACCCGCCGCACCACGCGCTACGACATCGACCTGACCAAGTGCATCTTCTGCGGCTTCTGCGAAGAGTCCTGCCCGGTCGACTCGATCGTGGAAACCCACGTGCTGGAATACCACGGCGAGAAGCGCGGCGATCTCTACTACACCAAAGAGATGCTGCTGGCCGTGGGTGACCGCTACGAGGCCGACATCGCCGCCGCCCGCGCGGCCGACGCCAAGTACCGATAACAAGAAGAGGCCCGGTTTAGTCATGGAATTTACAACTGTTTTGTTCTACGTGTTCGCGGCCATCATGGTGCTGTCCGCGCTGCGCGTCATCACCGCCAAGAACCCCGTGCACGCGGCGCTGTTCCTGGTGCTCGCGTTCTTCAACGCGGCCGGTATCTGGATGCTGCTGAAGGCCGAGTTCCTGGCCATCGTGCTGGTCCTGGTCTACGTCGGCGCCGTCATGGTGCTGTTCCTGTTCGTCGTCATGATGCTCGACATTAACCTCGACCGCATGCGCGAAGGCTTCCTCGGCTACCTGCCGATGGCCCTGATCATCGGCGCCGTCATCGTGCTGGAAATGGCCGCCGTGCTGTGGAACGGCTACAGCGGCTTCGCCCAGAGCCCTGAGGCGGCCGCCATGAACATCGGTGGCACCCGCGAGCTGGGCCGCCTGATCTACACCCGCTACATCTACGGCTTCGAGATCGCTGCCGTGATCCTGCTGGTGGCGATCATCGCCGCCGTGGCGCTGACCCTGCGCAAGCGCAAGGACAGCAAGGCCATCGACCCGGGCGCCGCCGTCCGCGTCAAGCGTAACGACCGCCTGCGCGTGGTGAAGATGGATGCCGTGAACCAGCGCGCCATCGACGAAGCCGCCGTGGCCGCAGCTGCCGCGGCAGCGCAGAACAAGGAGCAGAACTCGTGACTTTATCGCTTGCACACTACCTGGTCCTGGGCGCGATCCTCTTCGCGATCTCGATCATCGGTATTTTCCTGAACCGGAAGAACATCATCATCCTGCTGATGGCCATCGAACTGATGCTGCTGGCAGTGAACCTGAACTTCATCGCCTTCTCGCATTACCTCGGGGATGCGGCGGGGCAGATCTTCGTGTTCTTCATCCTGACCGTCGCGGCCGCCGAATCGGCGATCGGCCTGGCGATCCTGGTGGTCCTGTTCCGTAACCTGGACACGATCAATGTGGAAGACCTCGACAGCCTCAAGGGCTGATGGGTTCGGATAAACAATAACGATTAAGGTTCAACATGGCGGGGCAACTCTCTTCCTCAATGTTACTGGCGGTGCCCTTGGCGCCGCTCGCAGGCTCGGCGATTGCCGGCCTGCTCGGCACCAAGTTCCTTGGTAACGTGGTCGGCCGCAAGGTCTCCCACACCGCAACCATCCTGGGCGTCCTGATCGCCCTGATCATCTCGGTCCAGACCCTGATGGCCGTACTCGACGGCGCGACCTTCAACCAGGACATCTACACTTGGATGACCGTCGGCTCGGTGAAGCTGGCCGTCGGCTTCCAGATCGACACCCTGTCGGCAATGATGATGTGCGTGGTGACGTCCGTCTCCCTGATGGTCCACATCTACACGATCGGCTACATGGCCGAGGACGAAGGCTACAACCGCTTCTTCTCGTACATCTCGCTGTTCACGTTCTCGATGCTGATGCTGGTCATGTCCAACAACTTCCTGCAGCTGTTCTTCGGCTGGGAAGCGGTGGGCCTGGTCTCGTACCTGCTGATCGGCTTCTGGTATACCCGTCCGACCGCCATCTTCGCCAACATGAAGGCCTTCCTGGTCAACCGCGTCGGCGACTTCGGCTTCATCCTCGGCATCGGCCTGCTGCTGGCCGCGTCGGGCTCGATGCAGTACACCGACGTCTTCGCGCAAGCGGACAAGCTGGCCGGCATGACCGTGCCTGGCATCGGCTGGCCGCTGCTGACCGCCGCCTGCATCTGCCTGTTCATCGGCGCGATGGGTAAATCGGCGCAGTTCCCGCTGCACGTCTGGCTGCCGGACTCGATGGAAGGCCCGACCCCGATCTCGGCACTGATCCACGCCGCGACCATGGTTACCGCCGGCATCTTCATGGTGTCGCGCATGTCGCCGCTGTTCGAACTGTCGGACGGCGCACTGAGCTTCATCATCGTGATCGGCTCGATCACCGCGCTGTTCATGGGCTTCCTGGGCATCATCCAGAACGACATCAAGCGCGTCGTCGCCTATTCGACCCTGTCGCAGCTGGGCTACATGACCGTCGCCCTGGGCGCGTCGGCCTACTCGGTGGCCGTGTTCCACCTGATGACCCACGCCTTCTTCAAGGCGCTGCTGTTCCTCGGCGCCGGTTCGGTCATCATCGGCATGCACCACGACCAGGACATGCGCAACATGGGCGGCCTGCGCAAGTACATGCCGATCACCTGGATCACCTCGCTGCTGGGCTCGCTGGCCCTGATCGGTACCCCGTTCTTCTCGGGCTTCTACTCGAAGGACTCGATCATCGAGGCCGTGCACGCGACCAACATCCCGGGCGCGGGCTTCGCGAACTTCGCGGTGCTGGCCGGCGTGTTCATCACCGCCTTCTACTCGTTCCGCATGTACTTCCTGGTGTTCCATGGCGAGTCGCGCTGGAACAAGCCGCAGCCGCATAGCCACGGCCACGATTCGGACGCGCACAACGAAGAGGATGCGCACGACGACCACGGCGACGACCATCACCACCACGGCCTGCAGCCGGGCGACAAGCCGCACGAGTCGCCATGGGTCGTGACCCTGCCGCTGATCCTGCTGGCGATCCCGTCGGTCATCATCGGCTACCTGGCGATCGGTCCGATGCTGCACGGCGACTTCTTCAAGGGCGTGATCTTCGTCGGCGAGAACCACACCGCGATGGAAACCCTGCGCGAAGAGTTCCATGGCGCCGCCGCGATGGCGATCCATGGCCTGCAGACCGCACCGTTCTGGCTGGCACTGGCAGGCGTCGTCTGCGCCTACTACTGCTACATGGTCAACCCGCGCGTCCCGGCCTGGTTCTACAGCAAGTTCAAGTTCCTGCACACGCTGCTGGACAACAAGTACTACATGGACAAGTTCAACCAGGTCGTGTTTGCCGGCGGCGCGCGCGCCATCGGTGGCGGCCTGTGGAAAGTGGGCGACCGCGCGCTGATCGATGGCCTGGTGGTCAACGGTTCGGCCAAGCTGGTCGGCTGGTTCGCGCTGCTGACCCGTACCTTCCAGACGGGTTACATCTACCACTACGCGTTCGTGATGATCGTGGGCGTCCTCGCGACCCTGCTGTACTTCTTCCCGTTCTGGCGCTAATCACAGGCAAAGAAAAAGACAAATGATGCAGTCTACGATCTCTACATTTCCTCCTTACCTGAGCCTGGCTATCTGGCTCCCGATCCTGTTCGGCGTGCTCGTGCTCGCCGTGGGCCGCGACAAAAACGCCGGTTTCGTGCGTCTGCTGTCGCTGGTCGGCGCCATCGTCAGCCTGCTGCCGACGATTCCGCTGATCACGAACTTCGATAACGCCGCGCACGGCATGCAGTTCGCCGAAACGGCGCCGTGGATCGAGCGCTTCAACATCTTCTACCGCCTCGGTGTCGATGGCCTGTCGCTCTGGTTCATCCCGCTGACCGCCTTCATCACGGTGATCGTGGTGGTGGCCGCCTGGGAAGTGATCCAGGAACGCGTGGCCCAGTACATGGGTTCCTTCCTGCTGCTGTCGGGCCTGATGATCGGCGTCTTCGCGGCGCTGGACGGCGTGCTGTTCTACTTCTTCTTCGAAGCGACCCTGATCCCGATGTTCATCATCATCGGCGTCTTCGGCGGCCCGAACCGCGTGTACGCGGCATTCAAGTTCTTCCTGTACACGTTCTTCGGCTCGCTGCTGACCCTGATCGCGATCATCTACCTGTACAACGTGTCGGGCACCTTCAACATCGTCGAATGGCATGCACAGCCGCTGTCGATGAAAGAGCAGATCCTGATCTTCATCGCCTTCTTCATGGCCTTCGCCGTGAAGGTCCCGATGTGGCCGGTGCACACCTGGCTGCCGGACGCCCACGTCGAAGCGCCGACCGGCGGTTCCGTCGTGCTGGCCGCGATCATGCTGAAGCTGGGCGCCTACGGTTTCCTGCGTTTCTCGCTGCCGATCGCCCCGGACGCCTCGCACTACCTGGCGCCTGTCGTCATCGTCCTGTCGCTGATCGCCGTGATCTACATCGGCCTGGTCGCCATGGTCCAGAAGGACATGAAGAAACTGGTCGCCTACTCGTCGATCGCCCACATGGGCTTCGTCACCCTGGGCTTCTTCATCTTCAACGAGATGGGCGTGCAGGGCGGCATCATGCAGGCGATCTCGCACGGCTTCGTGTCGGGCGCGATGTTCCTCTGCATCGGCGTGCTGTACGACCGCGTGCACTCGCGTGAAATCGCCGACTACGGCGGCGTCGTCAACACGATGCCGAAGTTCGCCGCCTTCGCCGTGCTGTTCTCGATGGCCAACGCGGGCCTGCCGGCCACCTCGGGCTTCATCGGCGAATTCATGGTGATCCTGGCCGCCGTGCAGTTCAACTTCTGGACCGGCCTGCTGGCAGGCACCGCCCTGATCCTGGGCGCCGCCTACTCGCTGTGGATGGTCAAGCGCGTGGTCTTCGGTCCGATCGGCAACAAGCACGTCGCCGAACTGGTCGACCTGAACAAGCGCGAGTTCGCCATCCTGGCCGTGCTGGCGATTGCCACGCTGTACATGGGCCTGTACCCGGCGCCGATCGCCGACACCCTGCAGACCTCGGTCGCAGACCTCCTGCAACACGTGTCCGTGAGCAAGCTCCCGCAGCTGCCTCAATAAATCGATATGAACGAGATGACCAACACTTTGCTACCGGCAGTCGACACCAACCTGGTGCCGGTCTATGCCGAAATCTTCCTGCTGATCGCGGCTTCCGCGATCCTGCTGATCGACTTGTACCTGAAGGGGTCGCGCCGCAACGTGACCTACTACCTGTCGCTGCTGACCCTGGTCGGCTGCGCGGTGTTCAGCTGGGCCGACTTCAACAGCGGCGCCACCGTCTACACGTTCAACCACATGTACGTGTCGGACCCGATGTCGAACCTGCTGAAGCTGTTCACCTACCTGGCGGTCGGCGTCACGCTGGTGTACTCGCGCCAGTACGTTGGCGAGCGCGGCATGCTCTCGGGTAACCTGGGCGGCGAGTTCTACGTGCTTGCACTGTTCTCGATGCTGGGCCAGATGATCATGATCTCGGGTAACAGCATGCTGTCGATCTACCTGGGCGTGGAACTGATGTCGCTGTCGCTGTACGCCCTGGTGGCGATGCGCCGCGACCACGCGGTCTCGACCGAAGCGGCGATGAAGTACTTCGTCCTCGGCGCACTGGCTTCGGGCTTCATGCTCTACGGTATCTCGATGATCTACGGCGCCACCGGTTCGCTCGACGTGAACGAGATCGCCGCGCGCAGCGTGGACGGCGCCAACACCACCATCCTGGTGTTCGGCCTGGTGTTCCTGGTCGCGGGCATGGCCTTCAAGCTGGGCGCGGTGCCGTTCCACATGTGGGCGCCGGACGTCTACCAGGGCGCGCCGACCGCGGTGACCCTGCTGCTGGGCGGCGCGCCGAAGCTGGCCGCGTTCGCGATGCTGATGCGTATCCTGGTCGAAGGCCTGCCGAGCATGGCCAAGGACTGGCAGCAGATGCTGCTGGTGCTGGCCGTGCTGTCGCTGGCCATCGGCAACCTGACCGCGATCGCCCAGACCAACATCAAGCGCATGCTGGCCTACTCGTCGATCGCCCAGATGGGCTACGTGCTGCTGGCCATGATGGCCGGCGTCGTCGGCGACAGCACCGCCAACATGGCGACCGCCTACAGCGCCGCGATGTACTCGTCGATCACCTACGTCCTGACCACCCTGGGCAGCTTCGGCGTCGTCATGATGCTGGCGCGCGCCGGCTTCGAAGCCGACCTGCTGGCCGACTTCAAGGGCCTGGGCAAGCGCAGCCCGTGGTTCGCCGTCGTGATGACCATCCTGATGTTCTCGCTGGCCGGCGTGCCGCCGATGATGGGCTTCATGGCCAAGTGGGCAGTGCTGCAGGCAGTCGCCAACGCCGGCCTGGTCTGGCTGGCCGTGATCGCCGTGCTGTTCTCGCTGATCGGCGCGTTCTACTACCTGCGCGTCGTCAAGCTGATGTGGTTCGACGAAGCCGCCGACACCAGCCCGATCGCCACCCCGGCCGACATGCGCGTCGCGCTGTCGCTGAACGGCATCATGGTCCTGGTCCTCGGCGTGATCCCGGGCGCACTGCTGGGCACCTGCCTGCAGGCGATCCGCGCCACCCTGGCGTCCTGATCCTTGGACGTCTCGCTGGCAGCTTGGCTGGTCCTGGCGGTCGCCGTGGCGGCCGCCAACCTGCCGTTCGCGAACGAGCGCCTGTTCGGCTTCCTTCCGCTGCCGCAAGGCAGGGGAGGGAAGGCCTCCCCGACAGGCGATTCTCCCTCGTCCGCTTCTACTTCCTCCTCTTCTCCGGCCGCGCCGGCACGCACGAAGTCCTTCTTCGCGCGCCTGCTCGAGCTGCTTGTCTTATACTTCATCGTCGGCGCACTGGCCTACGCATTGGAAGCCGGCATTGGCAACGTGTTTGCCCAAGGCTGGGAGTTCTATGCCATCACGGGCTGCCTGTTCGTCGTGCTGGCGTTTCCCGGATTCGTCCTGCGTTACCTGCGCAAGCGCCGCTAGAGCGCCGTTGGGCTTTCCCGGGCGCTCTGGATATATCCACAATCCAACCTGGGAGCGTAATGGATTCTCATCTCAAAGAAGTACGCCTTGACGGCGAAGTTGCCTATGACGGCAAGTTCCTGAAAGTCTCGCGCGACCGCATTCAACTGCCTGACGGCAAAGTGACGCACCGCGAATACATCCGCCATCCGGGCGCGGTCGTGATCCTGCCGCTGTTCGACGACGGCCGCGTGCTGCTCGAGCGCCAGTTCCGCTACCCGAACGACCGCGTGTTCATCGAGTTCCCCGCCGGGAAGATCGATCCGGGCGAGGAGCACCTGGCCTGCGCCCGCCGCGAGCTCGAGGAGGAAACCGGCTACACGGCCACCGACTGGCGCTACGTCTGCACCATCCACAACGCGATCGCCTATTCGGACGAACACCTGGAGCTGTTCCTGGCACGCGGCCTGACCGCGGGCACGCAGAAGCTGGACGAGGGCGAATTCCTGGAAACCTTCACCGCCACCGTGCCCGAGCTGCTCGAGATGGTGAAAAGCGGCCAGGTCACCGACGTGAAGACCATCATCGGCGCCTTCTGGCTCGAGAAGATCAGCAGCGGGACCTGGACGCCGGCCTGAGTCCAGGAATGAAACTCCCGTTCGCGCTGGCCCTGCTGGTGTGCTGCGCGCCGGGGACGGCGGCAGAACGGACCCCATTCCAGGCGCGCTGCGAGGACACCATCGGCGAAAGCATCTCGGTGCTGTCCTCGCGCCAGAACGGCTACCGCGTCGACAATACCTATTCCTTCCACGGCCTGACGCGCATGAAGGGCAACCGTGCGCCGGGCAGCTACGTGCTCGGACTGACGCGCGCCGAGAGCCGCGTCGCGATCGCGGTGCACGGACGCATGCTGTCGGACCCGGCCACCGGTTACGAATGCGTCGCGCCGCGTCTCGACGTAAACCTCTACTACCTCCCGATCGTTGTCTACGTGGGACGCGAGTTCGCGCCCGGCAGCTGCGCCTACAAGGAAATCCTGGCGCACGAGATGCGCCACCTCGCGGTGTACCAGGACTTCCTGCCGCGCGCCGAGAAGATCGTGAGCGAGGCGCTGGCGCGGCGATTCGAGGGCAAGCCCATGTATGCGCCGGCCGGCCAGGCGCGCAGTTTGCTGCAGCGCGAGATCGACACCGGCTGGATGCCCTTCATCAGGAAGGAAATGGCAAAAGTCGAGATCCTGCAGGCAGCGATTGATACTCCGCAGGAATACGCGCGTCTCGGCAAAGTTTGTGCAGGTGAGGTACAGTCTCTTATTAGACCGGCAAAACGTAAGAAAACGACATGAATTCACAAGCTCCACGCTATTTCGCCTTGATCCCCGCTGCCGGCGTCGGGGCGCGCATGGCCGCGAACGGACCCAAGCAGTACCTGAAAATCGGCGGCAAGCCGATGCTGCGCCATGCCATCGACGCTTTCCTGTTCAGCGAACTGATCGCCCACACCTATGTCGTCGTCAGCCCCGACGACCCGATCATCGACAGCGTCGTGCCCAGCCACGGCGTGACCGTGCTCAGATGTGGCGGTGCAACACGGATGGAATCGGTCCGGAACGGCCTGGCGGCCCTGAACGGCACCCTGCGCGAGAACGACTGGGTGCTGGTGCACGATGCGGCCCGGCCCGGCCTGGACGACGGCCTGATCGAAAAGCTGATCACGAATACCGGCGAACACCCGGTCGGCGGCGTGCTCGCGCTGCCGGTGGTCGACACCGTCAAGCGCTGCATTGCCGGCGAAGTCGGCACCGTCTCGCGCGAAGGCATGTGGCTGGCGCAGACGCCGCAGATGTTCCGCTATAAACTGCTGCGCGACGCCCTCGCCGCTGCGCGCGATCCGCACCAGGTCACCGACGACGCTTCCGCCGTCGAGGCGCTGGGCCTGTCGCCGAAACTGGTCGAAGGCCATCCGCGCAATTTGAAAGTCACGCTGCCGGGCGATATCCGCATTGCCGAGATGTACCTGGCGACGACCCAACCTGAATTACTGTAATTGAATCATGGCACTTGCATCCTATAACCCGACCCCGCCGTTCCGCATCGGTACCGGCTATGACTGTCACCGGCTGGTCGAGGGCCGCAAGCTGATCGTCGGCGGCGTGACCATTCCGCACCGGCTCGGCCTGTTCGGCCATTCCGACGCCGACGTGCTGCTGCACGCGATCATCGACGCCCTGTTCGGCGCCGCCGCGCTGGGCGACATCGGCAAGCATTTCCCCGACACCGACCCGATGTTCGCAGGCGCGGATTCCCGTACTTTGCTGCGCGAGGCGGCGATGCGCGTCCTCGCCACCGGCTACACCATCGGCAACGTCGACGCGACCATCATCGCCCAGCAGCCGAAGATGGCCCCGCACATCCCGCAAATGGTCTCGCGCATCGCCGAAGACCTCGGCGTCTCGCCGCAGCAGGTCAACATCAAGGCCAAGACCAACGAGAAGCTGGGCTACCTCGGCCGCGAGGAAGGCATGGCGGCCGAAGCGGTCGCGATGCTGATCCGCGCCGGCGCGTAAGCCGGCCGTTCGGCCTGCCCGCCTTGTACCGCGTGGGTTCGAGAACCCACCCTGCGAAAAACCGGGCGCCGTTTTCATCGACGGCCTCGGCACAGGCGTAGGGTGGGCTCTCGAGCCCACGCGGCGATACGCGACGTCTCCCCATCAAGCAACAGCATCGGCGAAAACAAGCCCCTGCCAGCACACCCTCGACATCGTTGCTAAAATCCCATCCCTGATCCACGCCCACGCGTCCGAACCGGGAAACCAATGACCACCAACAACGAGATGTCGCCGCGCGCCGCCTGGCTGCTGATCCTGGCCGCCAGCGCCATCCTGATGATCACCATGGGCGCCCGCCTGACCACCGGGCTCTTCCTCTCGCCGCTGAACACCTCGACCGGCCTGGGCGTGGCCACGATCAGCTTCGCGATGGCGGTCGGCCAGTTCATGTGGGGCGCCTCGCAGCCGGTGTTCGGCGCGGTGGCCGACAAGTACGGCTCGGCGCGCGTCATCATCCTCGGCGCCGTGCTGCTGGCCGGCGGCCTGGCCGCCACGCCTTTCGTCAGCTCGGAGTGGGGCCTGCTGGTCACCCTCGGCGCGCTGTCGGCCGCCGGCGCCGGCGCGGGCAGCTTCTCGATCCTGATCGGCGCCACCGCCCAGCGCCTGCCCCCCGCGCGGCGGCCCTTCGCGTCCGGCTTCATCAACGCCGGCGGCTCCTTCGGCCAGTTCGTGTTCTCGCCGCTGATGCAGGTCCTGATCGCCGGTCCCGGCTGGATCGTCGCCATGCTGGCCATGGCCGCGACGACCCTGCTGACCATTCCGCTGGCCTGGTTCATGCGCGGCAAGAGCCCGGCGGCGGATTCCGCCACGAAGTCGGTCGCGGCCCCGGGTGCTGCGCCGATCGCCGGCATCGGCCTCACCGAACAGTTGCGCCAGGCCCTGCGCGACCGCAGCTACCTGTGCCTGCATGCCGGCTTCTTCACCTGCGGATTTCACATCGCCTTCCTCGTCACCCACCTGCCGGGCGAGGTCGCGCTGTGCGGCCTGCCGGTCGGCGTCGCCGGCACCGCCCTCGGGCTGATCGGCCTGTTCAACATCGCCGGCAGCCTGAGTGCCGGCGCGCTGTCGACGCGCTACCGCATGAAGAACCTGCTGGCCCTGATGTACGCCAGCCGGGCGCTGATCATCGTCATCTACCTGCTGGCGCCGAAGACGGCGCTGACCTTCTATCTGTTCGCCGCCGCGCTCGGCTTTACCTGGCTCGCCACCGTGCCGCCGACCGCCGGCCTGGTCGGCAAGCTGTTCGGCACGCGCTACCTGGCGACCCTGTTCGGGCTGACCCTGCTGTCGCACCAGGTCGGCGGCTTCTTCGGCGCCTGGCTGGGCGGCCTGGCGTTCGTCCGCTTCGGCGACTACAGCTGGATGTGGTACGCCGACATCGCGCTGGCGCTGGCCGCGGCCCTGGTCAACCTGCCGATCCGCGAGGCGCCCGTGGCGCGCGGCGGTGTCCTGGCGAAGGCATAGGCGTGGCGCGCGATACCTGGGCCTACCGCGAGGTGGCCGTGCACTCGGTGATTGACCCGCGCAGCGGCAAGCTGCGCATCCGCCCCATGCCTGGGCAAGCCTTTGCACCCTCGATGCGGGTGCAGTGCGCGCGCGCCATGAGCGACCCCGAGCAGTATCCGGCGGGTACGCGTTTCCTGCTCCAAGCCAAGCTCACCGACCGCCTTGGCGGCGAGCCTTTCCTGTACGCCTGGCACGGCGACCCGGTGCGG
>DNCF01000065.1:19448-19702 GCA_003484545.1 Massilia sp.
AGGCAAGCTCGACATGGAAATTGTCGAGATCCGCGACCTGCCGATGTACAACCAGGACGACGACACCGAGACGCCGCCGCCGGCCTTTACGACCTTCCGCGAGCAGATCCGCGCCGCCGACGGCGTGCTCTTCATCACGCCCGAATACAACCGCTCGGTGCCGGGCGCGCTGAAGAACGCGATCGACGTCGGCTCGCGCCCTTACGGCAAGGCGGCCTGGACAAATAAACCCTGCGCCATCGTCAGCCAGTCGC
>DNCF01000338.1 GCA_003484545.1 Massilia sp.
ATCTGAGGCCCTCGATGTCGGCGCGGCGGCTGGCGCGCACGGTCAGGCGCTCGCCGCCGCCCTCGACGATGGCGACGCCGTCGAACACGTTGACGCTGCTGGTATCGGGGTCGCGTCCGGCGTCCACGCGCAGGCGGCCCGGCTCCTGCAGCAGCACGCGGCCCTGGGGCGTGGCCAGCTCGAAACCGGGCAGCACGTCGGCGTTCACGATGCGGATGCTGGCGCTGCCGTAGTGCAGGCGCAGGCGCAGATTGTCGTCGTCGAGCTGGACCACCTCGAGCGCGGAGTCGCCGTCGAGCCGGATCGCGGTCGAGCCGACGCGCAGCTCGGTGCGCGCGCCCGGCGCGGTGGTGACGGTGTTGTTTGATGTGAGCGGCCAGTTGACCAGGGCGCTGCTCGGGCTGTCGCCGGGACCGGCGCTGATGCTGACCTCGCCCTGGGTGAGGGCGATGCGCCCGACCCGTGCCGGCGGATCGTCCGCCAGCGCCGGCTGCGCGGCGAGCGCGGCACCGAGCGCAAGCGCCAGGAGCGTTGCGGTCTTCAGAAAACGTGGTTTCATGATGGGGCTCCGGGCGTGGGACGGTGGGCGTCTACCCGATTACAACGCAGGAAGGGCGCCGGGGCAACGCGGGTTACAGTCGGTTGCAAGTTGTGCGTGAGCGAAACATCAGGCACCAGGGCATTGCGCCAGCGCTGCCCTGGTGCCGGTTCGTTTCCTTGTCAGGCTTGCGCGCCGCGCTTGACGAAGAACAGCATCGAACCGACGACGACCAGCACCGCGCCGAAGAAGCGGTTCTGGATGCGCACCGCGCGCGCGTCGCGGAACAGGCGCTGCATCGAGGCCGCCAGCGCGGCGTAGCCGTGCATCACCAGGCTGTCGATGGTGACCATGGTCACGCCCAGGATCAGCAATTGCGGCAGCAGCGGCGCATCCTTCGAGATGAACTGGGGCAGCACCGCGACCATGAAGATGATGCCCTTCGGGTTGGTGGCGTTGGTGAGGAAGCCGGTCAGCACGCGCTTCTTGACGGACGGATGCGCGGCCAGGCCGGCGCTGCACGCCATCGGGCCAGATTCGGCCTTCGAGCGCCACTGCGACACGCCGAGATAGATCAGGTACAGCGCGCCGATCACCTTCACCACGGTGAAGGCGGTTTCCGAGGCCAGCAGCAGCGACCCGACGCCGGCGCCGGCGATCGCCAGCACCAGGATCAGCCCCAGCTGCAGGCCGAGCACGGTGGCGCTGGCTTTGCGCACGCCATAGGCCAGGCCATGGGACATCGACAGGACGGCGCCCGATCCCGGCGAAATGGCGATCACGGTGCCGGCGATGACGAAGGCGATCCAGGTGGCGAAACTCATGCTGGGTACTCGGGGAAGGAAGAGGGAAAAGCGGAGAAAGAAACGGGAAACGGCCTGGCGCGCGGCGTCAAGCCGCCGCGCTGGGCCGTGGAGTGCGGAATTACTTCTTGCGCGGGTTGACGGCGGCCTTCAGGGTCGCGCCGGCCGCGAAACGCGGGGTCTTCGATGCGGCGATCTTGATGACGTCGCCGGTTGCCGGGTTGCGGCCCTTGCGGGCTGCGCGCTTGGTCACCGAGAAGGTGCCGAAGCCGGTAATGCCGACCGTGTCGCCTTTTTTCAGACGCTCGGTGATGATCTCGATGATCGTGTTGACCGCAACGTTGGCCGCGGTACCCGACATTTCGGTACGCTTGGCAAATTCAGCGATCAGTTCGCCTTTTTTCATGGTGCCTCCGGGGTTAAAAGAGCGGAAAGATTAGCACAAAAAATTGCCAGTTGTAATCTTTCACGCGGCCGTGCGCAACGGCCGCCGTTTCCCGGGAAGGCTGGAAACACGGGCTTCCTGCAAAATCGGCACAAGCCGGCGCGCCGCAACCGTCGGGTGGGCGGATGCTCCGCCCACGCGGCGATGGTTGGCAATGGCGCTACCGGATCCGTCGATCCGCCGGATCAGAGCAGCCCCGACTCCGCCCCCGCATTCGCCAGGCGGTGGCGCAGCGCGGCATTGATCAGGGTCTGGTAGCCGGTGCCGCAGCGCTCGGACAGGTTGCGGAACTCGGTCAGCACCTCGTCGTCGAGGTAGATCGTGATCCGGGTCTTGCGTTTGGGCGGACGGGTGCGGCGTACCGGCGCAGTGGCTTGATGCACGGCTTGGTGCACTGCCTGGTTCGCAGCTGGGTTCACGGCTTGGTTCGTGGTCGAGGTCATGGATGTCTCCTTCGCTAGGCGAGGCTGCCGTACCGCAGCACTCGATGCTGGACTATACGTATGTCGGCGGCCGGCAGGGGGCCGAAAGCGACGAGCTGCAGTTTTTCGCGCCTGAACTGCAATAAATCGCGCTGAACCGTGTGCCCGGAGCTGCTGCCCTCGGTTAAGATGCTGCCATATTGACATCACAGGAGCAGGGCCCATGGCTGCAGGTAGTTTGCTGGCATTACTCGACGACATCGCAAGCGTGCTCGACGACGTCACCCTGATGAGCAAGGTGGCGGCGAAAAAGACCGCCGGCGTGCTCGGCGACGACCTGGCCCTGAATGCCCAGCAGGTCACGGGCGTGAAGGCCGACCGCGAGCTGCCGGTGGTGTGGGCGGTCGCCAAGGGTTCCCTGATGAACAAGGCGATCCTGGTGCCGGCGGCCCTCCTGATCTCCGCCTTCATCCCGTGGCTGATCATTCCGCTCCTGATGATCGGCGGCGCCTTCCTCTGCTACGAGGGCTTCGAGAAGCTCGCCCACAAATTCCTGCACAGCCCCGAGGAAGACGCGGCCAACGAGGAACGCCTGGCGGCGGCGCTGGCCGACAGCAACGTCGACATGTGCGCGGTGGAGAAGGACAAGATCAAGGGCGCGATCCGCACCGACTTCATCCTGTCGGCCGAGATCATCGTCATTTCGCTGGGAACGGTGGCGGCGATGCCCTTCCTGCAGCAGCTGTCGGTGCTGGTGATCATCGCGCTGGTGATGACGGTCGGCGTGTACGGGCTGGTGGCGGGCATCGTCAAGCTCGACGACGCCGGCCTCTACCTGAGCAGGAAAACGGGCGGCTTCGCGCGCGGCCTGGGCCGCATGCTGCTGGCCGCCGCCCCGCGCCTGATGAAATTCCTGTCGATCGTCGGCACGGCCGCCATGTTCATGGTCGGCGGCGGCATCATCGGCCACAACTGGGAACCGCTGCACCATTTCGCCGTGAGCGCCGCCGAAAGAATGGGCACGGTGCCGGGCATCGGCGGCGTGCTGGAAGCGATCACGCCGGTCGTGGTCGATGCCCTGGCCGGCGTGATCGTGGGTGGCCTGGTGCTGCTGGTGGTGACGGTCGTGAACAAGCTGCGCGGCAAGAAAGCGGCGGCGCATTGACATGGAGCGCGGCCGGTGCCAATTGGGTATCGGCTGCGCTGAAGCCATACCGCGTGGGCACAGGTGCCCACTCTACGAAAACCGCTCTTGTAGGGTGGACACCTGTGTCCATGCGGTAGAGCGCCTCCGTACCTCTACTTTCCGACAACAACGCGCGCTACCCCCCCACCGTATTCCGCTTGCGCATCGCCGCAACCCCATCGCGCACCGCCCACACCAGCGAGCCGGCCGACATCGCGGTCAGCACCCAGCTCGCCCAGCCGTAATCGATCCGCACCAGCGCCAATGGCGCCGCATGCCACCACAGCAGCGCGTGCCCGACGAGGGCGATCACGATCCCGAGATTGATGAACAGGAACAGGTGCAGCAAGCGCTCCGAGGCCGGCAGCACGCGGATGTTGCCTTCGACGACGACGTCCCTGCTCGATACCAGCACCTCGGCCAGCAGCAGCGCGGCGATCCACCAGGCCAGCGCGCCGTGCCATTCGAACCAGGCGAGCGAGGCGAACAGGCAGGCGAAGATGCCCTCGCGCGCCGCGTGCAGCGCCTCTTCGGGCGCGCTGTCGCCGCGGCCCGGCAGCTTGGCCAGCAACTCGTGATTGACGACGATGTCGATGAAGCCGAGCACGCCGTGCAGCATGAGCACATAGACAAAGGGCGGCACGTTTTCCCCGTCTGTTCTAGACTCGCTACTGGTTGTTCCTAGCGGTTGCGGCGGATGGCGATCGCGCCCAGCGCGAGGCCGACGGCGAAGGCGGCGTAGACGCCGGCCAGCGATTTTTTCGACAGGCGCTTTTCGTAGCCCGGGTGCAGGCGCTTCGGCGTGAGCTTGTAATCGGCGAAGCAGGCGAACGCGGAGGTGGCGGCGGACGCGGCGAGCGTCACGCGCAAATCCTTGCGATCGAGCTTTTCGCCGGCCAGGCGCTCGAACAGCACCGACCAGAAGGTGGCGCTCAGGTGGTGGATGGCGTAGCCGGTGATCGTGTACTTCAGCGAGAAGCCGTCGTGCTCGGCGGCCTCGTCGCCCCAGATCCAGTGGCTGACGGCGTTGGTCGGGGCATAGGCGCTGCCGGCCTCGCCGCGCCCGAGCAGGGCCAGGGCCACGGTCGAAACCACGCTGGAAGCGGCGCCCGATACCAGGCCGCGTTGCATCGAAGTCGTCCAATCTGTCATTGTGTCGTCCTCATTCATCGGTAAAGGAGTGTGCATGCGGATCTTGCTGACGGGAGCCAGCGGTTTCATCGGACAACACCTGTTGCAGGCCTTGCTCGCCGAAGGCCACCACGTCGTGTGCGCGGTGCGCTCGCCCAACACCAGCCCTGATCCGCGCCTGAGCTACGTGCATGCTGACTTCGCAAAAGATACCGATAAATCCGTCTGGCTGGCGCGCCTTAGCGGCATCGACGCGGTGGTGAATACGGTCGGCATCTTCCGCGAGTCCGGCAGCCAGACCTTCGAGCGCCTGCACCTGGAAACCCCGCGCGCGCTGTTCGCCGCCTGCGCCGAATCGCACGAGGTGCAGATGGTGGTCCAGCTCTCGGCGCTGGGCGCCGACCGCGAAGCCGAGACCCGCTATCACCTGACCAAGAAGGCGGCCGACGACTTCCTCGCCTCCTTGCCCGTGCGCGCCTACATCGTCCAGCCTTCGCTGGTCTACGGCAGCGGAGGCGCCAGCGCGCGCATGTTCAAGGCGCTGGCCAGCCTGCCCTTCGCGCTGCGCTTCGGCAGCGCGCCGCAACTGGTGCAGCCGGTCCACATCGACGACGTGGTCGGCGCCATCGTCGGGCTGCTGCGCCACCGCCTGCCG
>DNCF01000336.1 GCA_003484545.1 Massilia sp.
CCGACCGACATGCCGGTGTCCAGGCCGGAATAGACGACGCCGAACACGCGGCCGGTGGCGTTCGGCGGCGCGGCGGCGCGGATCAGGAGGTCGCGCGAGGGGCCGGCGATGCCCGTGGCCAGGCCGATCGCACCCATCACCACCACCACCATCGGCCCCGGCACCACGGCGGCGGCCAGCAGCAGCGCCAGCGCCGCCGCGAACAGGAAGGCCACCGCGATGGTGCGGTCGTGGTTGTGGGCGCGCGCGGCCAGGAAGCCGCCGGCCACCATGCCGGCCGCCGAGGACAGCATGAAGGTGGTGTAGGCGGTGGCCGCCGTGCCCAGCGTGATGCCGTACAGCGCCACCAGGCTGGTCGAGGAGAAGGCCTGGATGCCGCCCAGCGCGATCGAGGTCAGGAAGAAGAAGCCGAAGCACATCCACACCGGCGGCAGGCGCAGGAAGGCGAAGGAACCGCCCTGCTGCTCGCCCGGCTTCGCGACCGTCGCGCGGTTCGGCAGCACGGCGCGGTTCAGGAACAGGACCAGCAGCATCAGGAAGGGAATCGCGCTGGCCGCCAGCAGCGCCGTGCGCCAGCTCGACAGGGTGGCGACGCCGGCCAGGAAGATGGGGGCGGTCGCCCAGCCGATGTTGCCGGAAATACCGTGCACCGAGAACGCATAGGCCAGCCGCTCCTTCGACACGCCATGGTTCAGCAAGGTATAGCCGGCCGGATGGAACACCGCGTTGCCGCAGCCGGCGACAAAGGAACCGGCCAGCAGCACCGCGTAGCTCGGCGCCGAGGCCAGTACCAGCGCGCCCAGGCCCAGCAGGGCCTGGCCGGTGAACAGCACGCGGCGCGCGCCGACCCGGTCGACGATAAAACCGGACAGCGCCTGGCCGACGCCCGAGACGACGAAGAACACCGTCATCAGGAGGCCCAGCTCGGAATAGGACAGCGCGAAGGCTTCCTTCAGCCAGGGGAACAAGCCGGCCAGGATCAGGTGATAGAAGTGCGACACCCCGTGCGAGGTGCCGACCAGGGCGATGACGCGGGCATCCTGGCGCAGGCTGGTGGTCATAGTTGTTTCTCGTTATTAATTTGCCAGCCCTTAGTGTAGTCAAAAGCGCCCAGGTTTGCCGGCGACCCGCCGGATCGGCGAATGCGCCGCCCGACCTGGAACGACGACGAAAAAAAGGGCGCATCGCTGCGCCCTTCCCGATTCGGCAAACCGGCTTACTTCGCCAGCTCGACCTGCGGCTCCTCGCCGAACACCAGCTGGCCGCCGCGCACGCGCACCGGAATGGTGTCCTTCGGCCCGAAGCGGCCCGCCAGGATGGCCTTCGACAGCGGGTTCTCGATCTGCTGCTGGATCGCGCGCTTGAGCGGGCGCGCGCCATACACCGGGTCGAAGCCGGCCTCGGCGATCTTCTGCAGGGCCTCGTCGTCGATGTCGAGCGTCATTTCCATCTTCTCCAGGCGCGCTTCCAGGTTGCGCAGCTGGATCCGGGCGATGTCGCCGATGTTGCGCTCGTCCAGGGCGTGGAAGACCACGATCTCGTCGATGCGGTTGATGAACTCGGGGCGGAAGTGTCCGCGCACCTCGGCCATCACGGCCAGCTTGACCACCGCCGGCTCGTCGGTGTCCATCGACTGGATCTTGTGCGAACCCAGGTTCGAGGTCATCACGATCACCGTGTTCTTGAAGTCCACGGTGCGGCCCTGGCCGTCGGTCATGCGGCCGTCGTCCAGCGCCTGCAGCAGCACGTTGAACACGTCCGGGTGCGCCTTCTCGATTTCGTCGAGCAGGATGACGCTGTAGGGCTTGCGCCGCACCGCCTCGGTCAGGTAGCCGCCCTCTTCGTAGCCGACATAGCCCGGCGGCGCGCCGATCAGGCGGGCGACCGAATGCTTCTCCATGAATTCGCTCATGTCGATGCGGATCAGGGCTTCCTCGGTGTCGAACAGGAAGGCAGCGAGCGCCTTGCACAGCTCGGTCTTGCCGACGCCGGTCGGGCCCAGGAACATGAAGGAGCCGTACGGACGGTTGGGGTCCGACAGGCCGGCGCGCGAACGGCGGATCGCGTCCGACACGGCGGTGATCGCCTCGTCCTGGCCGACCACGCGCTCATGCAGCTTCTCTTCGATGTGCAGCAGCTTGTCGCGCTCGCCCTGCATCATGCGCGACACCGGGATGCCGGTCGCGCGCGAGACCACCTCGGCGATTTCCTCGGCGCCGACCTGCGTGCGCAGGAGCTTCGGCTTTTCCACTTCGCCGTCCTTGCCGGCGGCCGCTTCCTCGGCGTGCTTCAGTTGCGCCTCGAGTTCCGGCAGGCGGCCGTACTGCAGTTCCGAGACCTTCTGCCAGTTCGACTGGCGCTTGGCTTCCTCCATCTGGTGGCGGATGCGCTCGATCTCTTCCTTGATGTGGGTGGTGCCCTGCACCGCCGCCTTTTCCGACTTGAGGATTTCCTCGTAGTCGTTGTACTCGCGCTCGAGGCGGGCGATCTCTTCGCCGATCAGGTCCAGGCGGCGCAGCGAGGCCTCGTCGGTTTCCTTGCGCACGGCTTCGCGTTCGATCTTCAATTGGATCAGGCGGCGCTCGAGCTTGTCCATGACTTCCGGCTTGGAGTCGATCTCGATCTTGATCTTCGAAGCCGCCTCGTCGATCAGGTCGATCGCCTTGTCGGGCAGGAAGCGGTCGCTGATGTAGCGGTGCGAGAGCTCGGCCGCGGCGATGATCGCGGGGTCGGTGATCTCGACCTTGTGGTGCAGTTCGTATTTTTCCTGCAGGCCGCGCAGGATGGCAATCGTCGCCTCCACGCTCGGCTCGTCGACCATGATCTTCTGGAAGCGGCGCTCGAGCGCGGCGTCCTTCTCGACGTACTTGCGGTATTCGTCGAGCGTGGTGGCGCCGACGCAGTGCAGCTCGCCCCTCGCCAGGGCGGGTTTGAGCATGTTGCCGGCGTCCATGGCGCCTTCGGCCTTGCCGGCGCCGACCATGGTGTGGATCTCGTCGATGAAGACGATGGTCTGGCCTTCGTCCTGGGCCAGCTCCTTCAGCACGGACTTCAGGCGCTCCTCGAACTCGCCGCGGTATTTCGCGCCGGCCAGCAGCGCCGCCATGTCGAGCGAGAGCACGCGCTTGCCCTTCAGGGAATCGGGCACTTCGCCGTTCACGATGCGCTGTGCCAGGCCCTCGACGATGGCGGTCTTGCCCACGCCCGGCTCGCCGATCAGCACCGGGTTGTTCTTGGTGCGGCGCTGCAGGACCTGGATCGCGCGGCGGATCTCGTCGTCGCGGCCGATCACGGGGTCGAGCTTGCCCATGCGGGCGCGCTCGGTCAGGTCGAGGGTGTATTTCTTCAGCGCTTCGCGCTGGCCTTCGGCGTCCTGCGAATTCACGTTTTCGCCGCCGCGCACGGCGGAGATCGCCGACTCCAGCGACTTGCGCGCCAGGCCGTTCTCGCGCGCCAGGCGGCCGGCCTCGGATTTGTCCTCGGTCAGCGCCAGCAGCACCATTTCGCTGGACAGGAACTGGTCGCCGCGCTTCTGCGACTCGCGGTCGGCCAGGTTCAGCAGGGCGACCAGGTCGCGCCCCGGCAGCACTTCGCCGCCGGTGCCCGAGACCTTGGCCGAGCGCTCGAGGGCGCTCTTCAGGCCGTTGGTGAGGCCGCCGACGTTCACGCCGGCGCGCTGCAGGAGCGAGCGGGCGCCGCCGTCGTCCTGGTTCAATAGCGCAGTCAGCAGGTGGACCGATTCGATGTACTGGTTGTCGTTGCCGACCGCCAGGCTCTGGGCATCCGCCAGTGCTTCCTGGAGCTTGGTCGTCAATTTATCTTGCCGCATGTTGTTGCTCCCTAGTGAGTGTTATTTAACTGGGAAGAACATGTGGGACGGGGCCGGACTTTTCAAGATCGTCAAGGCGGCGGCGCAGCACAAGTGCTTGAACCTTCGAAAAAACCTGAGGATTCCTCAAGGTTTTATCGATTTCTCATTATCCCGTGCTCGCCTAAGCTGGGATCCATCAACCACTACCCAAGCGAGGACACCATGCGACTGTATGCCACCGATAGCCCCGACGCCGTTTGCCGCCTGCTGGCGCTGTCGATGATCGTGGACGGCCACCAGGCGCCGTCGGAAATGAAGGCGCTGGAGCACAGCGCGATCCTGGAGCGGCTCGGCGTCGATGCCGAGCGCTTCGACGACGCCGTCGTGGCCCTGTGCGACGACCTGCTCGACGCCGCCCGCCGCCGCGGCGCCGCCGAGATCGAGATCGACAACGCGACGCTCGACCGCCTGCTCGACGACGTCGCCGACCCGCTGCTGCGCATGCACGTGCTCAAGGCAATGCTCGACATCGTCCACGCCGACCGCCTGATCGACAGCCGCGAAGGCCTGCTGGTGCGCCGCGCCCAGCGCCGCTGGTCGACACTGGCGCACATGGCGCCCGGCGCGGCCGTGATGGAGGAATGACGCCATGGACTTCGTCAGTGTCGTCTGGCTGGGCGCACCGGTGTGGATGTGGCTGGTGTTCCTGGCTGTCGTCGTCCTGCTGCTGGCCTTCGACCTGGGGGTCCTGAACCGCGATGACCACGTCATCGGCGTCAAGGAAAGCCTGAAACTGTCGGCGCTCTACCTGAGCGCGGGCCTGGCCTTCGGCCTGTGGGTCTGGCACGGCTTCGGCAGCGAGAAGGCGATGCAGTTCTACACCGGCTTCCTGATCGAGAAGAGCCTGTCGCTCGACAACATCTTCGTCATCTCGCTGATCTTCGCGACGCTGGCGATCCCGCCGCTCTACCAGCACCGCGTGCTGTTCTGGGGCATCCTGGGCGTGATCGTCACCCGCGGCATCATGATCGGCGCCGGCTCGGCCCTGGTGGCGAGCTACTACTGGGTGCTCTACATCTTCGGCGCGATCCTGGTCGTCACCGGCATCAAGATGCTGTTCGTGTCCGAGAATCCGGACAGCGTGCGCGACAGCGCCCTGCTGGCCTGGCTGCGGCGCCACCTGCGGGTGAGCGAAACCACGCACGGCCACGACTTCCTGGTGCGGCTGCCGCATCCTTCGCAGCCGGGGCGCAAGCTCTGGTACGCGACGCCGCTGCTCTTGGCGCTCCTGATGGTCGAGTTCACCGACGTCATCTTCGCGGTCGACAGCGTGCCGGCGATCTTCGCCATCACCAGCGACCCATTCATCGTCTACACCTCGAACATCTTCGCGGTGCTGGGCCTGCGCGCCCTGTACTTCGCGCTGGCGGACGTGGTGCAGCGCTTCCGCCAAGATCGGAAGAGC
>DNCF01000275.1 GCA_003484545.1 Massilia sp.
AGAACAATATCGGCCCGCGCCGCCTCGTCGTCGGCGCACACTACGGCGTCAAGGACTGGCTGGCGCAGCGCGTCACCGCGATCGTGATGGTGGTCTACACCGTCATCCTGCTGGGCACCTTCCTGACCGCACAGAATTTCACCTACGAAGGCTGGGCATCGCTGTTCTCGCGCCAGTGGTTCAAGCTCTTCACGGCTGTCACCTTCTTCGGCCTGTTCTACCACGTGTGGGTCGGCGTGCGTGACATCTGGATGGACTACGTCAAACCGGTCGGCATCCGCCTGACCCTGCAGATCGCCACCGTGCTCGTGCTGATTGCCTACGCCGTGTGGACTGTGCAAATTCTCTGGAGCGTGTAATCGTGGCAGCAATCAATACTGCAATCCCCACCCGCCACTTCGATGTGGTCATCGTTGGCGCCGGTGGTTCCGGCCTGCGCGCCGCACTGCAACTGACCGAAGCCGGCCTGAACGTCGCCGTGCTGTCGAAGGTGTTCCCGACCCGTTCGCACACCGTGGCGGCGCAGGGCGGCATCGGCGCTTCGCTGGGCAACATGAGCGAAGACGACTGGTACTGGCACATGTTCGACACCGTCAAGGGTTCGGACTACCTGGGGGACCAGGACGCCATCGAATTCATGTGCCGCGAAGCACCGAAGGTCGTCTACGAGCTGGAACACTTCGGCATGCCGTTCGACCGCAACCCGGACGGCACCATCTACCAGCGTCCGTTCGGCGGCCACACCGCCAACTTCGGCGAGAAACCGGTGCAGCGCGCCTGCGCGGCCGCCGACCGTACCGGCCACGCGCTGCTGCACACCCTGTACCAGCGTAACGTGCGTTCGCGCACCCACTTCTTCGTCGAGTGGCAGGCCCTGGACCTGGTCCGCAACGCCGACGGCGACGTGCTGGGCGTGGTCGCCCTCGAAATGGAAACCGGCGACGTCATGATGCTGCAAGCGAAGACCACCATCTTCGCCACCGGCGGCGCCGGCCGTATCTTCGCCGCGTCGACCAACGCCTTCATCAACACCGGCGACGGTCTGGGCATGGCGGCGCGCGCCGGCATCCCGCTGCAGGACATGGAGTTCTGGCAGTTCCACCCGACCGGCGTGGCCGGCGCGGGCGTGCTGATCACGGAAGGCGTGCGCGGCGAAGGCGGCATCCTGATCAACTCGAACGGCGAACGCTTCATGGAGCGCTACGCGCCGACCCTGAAGGACCTGGCGCCGCGCGACTTCGTTTCGCGCTCGATGGACCAGGAGATCAAGGAAGGCCGCGGCGTCGGCCCGAACAAGGACCACGTCCTGCTCGACCTGCGTCACATCGGCGCCGACACCATCAAGAAGCGCCTGCCGTCGATTCTCGAAATCGGCCACAAATTCGCCAACGTCGACGCGACCAAGGAACCGATCCCGGTCGTCCCGACCATCCACTACCAGATGGGCGGCATCCCGACCAACATCCACGGCCAGGTCGTCACCCCTGACGGCAACGGCGGCCAGAAGATCGTCAACGGCCTGTACGCGATCGGCGAATGCTCGTGCGTCTCGGTGCACGGCGCGAACCGCCTGGGCACCAACTCGCTGCTCGACCTGGTCGTCTTCGGCCGCGCCGCCGGCAACCACATCGTCGCCCAGAACCTGAAGGCGCAGGGCAACCGCGCGCTGCCGAAGGACTTCGCCGACTTCGCGCTGGACCGCCTGAACCGCCAGGAAACCTCGACCGGCGGCGAAAAGGTGCAGCACGTCGCCAACGACATCCGCGCCACGATGCAGAAGTACTGCGGCGTGTTCCGTACCCAGGAACTGATGGACCAGGGCGTCAAGGAAATCATGAAGCTCGACGAGCGCCGCAAGCACGTCTCGTTCAAGGACAAGTCGAAGGTGTTCAACACCGCCCGCATCGAGGCGATCGAGCTGGACAACCTGATCGAAGTGGCCAAGGCGACCATCGTGTCGGCAGCGGCGCGCAAGGAATCGCGCGGCGCCCACGCCCACAGCGACTTCCCGGAACGCGACGACAACAACTGGATGAAGCACACGCTGTTCTTCTCGGAAGGCAACCGTCTGGACTACAAGCCGGTCGTGACCAAGCCACTGACGGTCGATACCTTCAAACCGAAGCCACGTACGTTCTGATCCACGAAAATTATGAGTAAGGATGGGAGCAGGGCGCGGCGAAGGTCGCGCCGCCCCATCCCCCACTGAATAGGCAAAAAAATGGCACGCACAGTCCACCTGAAGATCTACCGCTACGATCCGGACAAGGATACGAAGCCTTACATGCAAGACGTCACCGTCGAACTGAAAGACACCGACAAGATGTTGCTCGACGCACTGCAGCGCATCAAGTCCGACGTCGACGACTCGCTGGCCCTGCGCCGCTCCTGCCGCGAAGGCGTGTGCGGTTCGGACGCGATGAACATCAACGGCAAGAACGGCCTGGCCTGCACCACCAACCTGAACGAGCTGACCCAGCCGATCGTGCTGCGTCCTCTGCCGGGCCTGCCGGTGGTGCGCGACCTGATCGTCGACATGACCAACTTCTTCAAGCAGTACCACTCGATCAAGCCGTTCCTGATCAACGACTCGATCAAGCCGGAGAAGGAACGCCTGCAGTCGCCGGAAGAGCGCGAAGAGCTCGACGGCCTGTACGAGTGCATCCTGTGCGCCTGCTGCTCGACCTCCTGCCCGTCGTTCTGGTGGAACCCGGACAAGTTCGTCGGCCCGGCCGGCCTGCTGCAGGCCTACCGCTTCATCGCCGACTCGCGTGACGAAGCCACCAACGAGCGCCTGGACAACCTGGAAGACCCGTACCGCCTGTTCCGCTGCCACTCGATCATGAACTGCACGGACGTCTGCCCGAAAGGCCTGAACCCGAACAAGGCGATCGGCAAGATCAAGGAATTGCTGGTTCGCCGGGCGATTTAAGCTGGCGGTCGTCGCGGCTGTGGAGCGGTGGGTTCGAGAACCCACCCTACGAACCCCGGCAACGGAACCGTAGGGTGGGCAGGTCCCCTGCCCACGCGTTCCGCAAGCAGTCGATCAGCAAGGTAGGGTGGGTTCTCGAACCCACCATCTTGCTCCGCATGCGTTCCAATGCGCATGCAATCGGACACATCCGTCCGTGTAGGTAACAAGCAGGGCGAACAGTCAAGCGTCCGTCCCGCGTCGCAAAAATCGGATATCCTCCGCCTGATTGCGCCCATTGTATTGTCATAAATACAGTAGAAATACGGTACTGCCGAATGACGGCAGCCGGAGTATAGTGTTGACCCAACAAGGGACTCTAGTGTGGAAGCACAGCAAAACCCGCAGCAACTCACGCATCAATCCGACCCGACCAACCGTGCCCGCCTGCGCTGGCGTGCACGCCGGGGATTGCTCGAGAACGATCTGATCCTCACGCGCTTCCTGGATGCGCACGAAGAGGAGCTGACCGACGAAGAGGTCGATGCGCTGACCCGCTTGCTGGACCTGGCGGACAATCCGCTGATGGACCTGCTGCTGGGCCGCGCCGAGCCCGAAGGGGACGTCGACCTGCCGCATGTGCGCGCCCTGGTGGCGCGCCTGCGCGAAGCGTAAGCGAAACCCGGTTTCGTTTTATATTTTGTAGATCCACTCCCAAGAAGGAAGTGCCATGAATATCTCTGATACCAAAGCCACACTGTCGTTCTCGGACGGCAGCCCATCGGTCGACATGCCGATTTACAAAGGCTCGATCGGCCCGGACGTCATCGACATCCGCAAGCTGTACGGCCAGACCGGCAAGTTCACCTATGACCCTGGCTTCATGTCGACTGCCTCGTGCAATTCGAGCATCACCTACATCGACGGTGACAAGGGCGAGCTGCTGTACCGCGGCTACCCGATCGAACAGCTGGCAGTGAACTGCGACTTCCTGGAAACCTGCTACCTGCTGCTGAACGGCGAACTGCCGAACGCCGAGCAGAAGGCCAAGTTCGAGAACACCGTGACCCGTCACACGATGATTCACGAGCAGATGAACTTCTTCTTCCGCGGCTTCCGTCGCGACGCGCACCCGATGTCGGTGCTGGTCGGCACCGTCGGCGCCCTGGCCTCGTTCTACCACGACTCGCTCGACATCAACGATCCGGAACAGCGCGAAATCTCCGCGATCCGCCTGATCGCCAAGATGCCGACCCTGGTCGCCATGGCTTACAAGTACTCGATCGGCCAGCCGTTCGTGTACCCGCGCAACGACCTGTCGTACAGCGCCAACTTCATGTACATGATGTTCGCCAACCCGTGCGAAGAGTACAAGGTCAACGACGTGCTGGTGCGCGCCCTGGACCGCATCCTGATCCTGCACGCCGACCACGAGCAGAACGCATCGACCTCGACCGTCCGCCTGGCCGGTTCGTCGGGCGCCAACCCGTTCGCCTGTATCGCCGCCGGCATCGCCTGCCTGTGGGGCCCTGCCCACGGCGGTGCGAACGAAGCCGCACTGAACATGCTGAAGGAAATCGGCTCGGTCGAGAACATCCCGGCCTTCATCGAGAAGGTCAAGGACAAGAACTCGGGCGTGAAGCTGATGGGCTTCGGTCACCGCGTCTACAAGAACTTCGACCCGCGCGCCAAGCTGATGCGCGAAACCTGCCACGAAGTGCTGAACGAGCTGGGCCTGCAGGACGACCCGCTGTTCAAGCTGGCCATGGAACTGGAACGCATCGCCCTGGAAGACGAATACTTCGTGTCGCGCAAGCTGTACCCGAACGTCGACTTCTACTCGGGCATCGTGCAGTCGGC
The DNA here is from genome assembly GCA_003484545.1 of Massilia sp. Taxonomy (GTDB): domain Bacteria; phylum Pseudomonadota; class Gammaproteobacteria; order Burkholderiales; family Burkholderiaceae_D; genus Telluria. The sequence goes on from DNCF01000275.1 coordinate 4,772, forward strand.
CCTCGGCATCCCGGTCTCGCTGTTTACCGGTATCTTCGCGATGGCCCGTACGATCGGCTGGATCGCCCAGTGGAACGAAATGATCGCCGATCCGGAACAGAAGATCGGCCGTCCGCGCCAGCTGTTCGTCGGTTCGCCGGTGCGTGACGTGCCGGCCATGGACAAGCGTTAATTTTTAACGCTGCGTCATCAGGAAGCGGGCTGCGGCCCGCTTTTTTATTGTCGGGATGGCACGGGCGGTGTTGACGGAATGGGCAGGGGGGCTATACTGGGCTCTTGTGCGCTGATCGAATCGCACGCGTTGTGGGAGGTGGGTTCGAGAACCCACCCTACGGGAACCGCGGTTCTGCCCACCGATCGAACGCGCATACGTTGTACAGCGTGGACACAGGTGTCCACCCTACGAAAGTCAAAGACCATGAACCTACTGAGCAATTGCCAGCATTGCGGTTCGCCCCTGAACGAGGGAGGTCCTTGCGTGCCCGTTCGTTTCGATCGTTCTTCCCGCGCGCCGTCCGAGCGCGCGATCATGGCCGCGCGCGCGGTGCAGCGCTTCGCGCGAAATCTCGCCTGGCTCTTCGGGGCTCGGCGAGGATAAACCCGGTCGGCGCCACGCCACCCGTCCTCCCGAGCCTCTCCCTCGCATCGACCTTCGCCCGCGCTATCGGGTGAGTTTCCCTTATCCGGCCGCCATGGATGCGGCCACACACACTGGAGTTAGAACATGAGACCGAACATCATCGTATCGTCGCTGGACATGGAGCGCCTGGAGGCGCTGATCGATTCGCTGCCGGCGGCCCAGGCCGACAACTGCGCGAATTTGCTGGAAGAACTGTCGCGCGCCGACATGGTGGAGCCGCAGGAGATCCCGCCCGACGTCGTCACCATGAATTCGCGCGTGCGCTTCGTGCTCGACGGCCAGGCCGAGGAGTTCGACATGCAGCTGGCCTACCCGAAGGACGTGAACGGCGCGGCCGACAAGCTGTCGGTGCTGACCCCGGTCGGCAATGCGCTGCTGGGCCTGAAGGTGGGCGACAGCATCGAGTGGAAGCGTCCCGACGGCGGCGCCTTCCACGTGCGCGTGCTCGACATCGTCTACCAGCCGGAACGCGCGGGCGAACTGCACCGCTGAGTTTGTTTTAGCGGCGGCAGTTCTAGCGACATTTGCCGCGGATCTTGGCCACGGCCACGAAGGGCAGGGCCAGCAGGCCGCCCAGGAAGAAGGTCGGCTGCCGCTTCAGGCCGTCCGGATGCAGGCAGTCGGGTACCTTGGCTTCCGAAAATTCGCGCCCGAACTCCTCGTAGGGCGTGCCGCTGATGGTGTCGCCGCCGACCTGGCGCGGGTTCTCCCAGCCCTCGTCGAGCGTCGCCTTGACGGCCTTGCGGATGGCGTCGTCATCGATGCGCGCGCGCAGCGGCGCCGTCGCCGGGAGCGCCGGTTTCGCCGGTGCGTTCAGCTCGGACTCGACGGATGGCGGCGCGGGCGGCGCCGCCCGGACAGGCAGTGCGGCAAGGGAAAGGCAGAGCAAGCAAACGATGGATTGGCGCATGGTCGGGTGAATCGAAGTCACGTTGCCAAATGTACACGAACATTGGCCGAATTTGTCGCTTTGTACATTCGGTTACATACTGCTGTGTACAATCGACACTTTCAGTCAACGGAAAGTGCCCATGAAACGCCTGCTGCTCGCCTGCTGTCTGTTGTTCTCCGTGTTCACCGCCCATGCGGACCCGCTCCTGAAGCGCCGGGTCGACGCCTTTGTCGACCGTTGGCACGACGACGCGGCCCATGCCCGCATGAGCTACTTCGACAAGATCGCGAAGGACGGCATCTACATCGGCACCGACAAGACCGAGCGCTGGCGCCGCGACGAATTCAAGGCCTGGGCGCGTCCCTACTTCAAGCGCAAGTCGGCCTGGGCCTTCAAGGCCATCAAACGCCACGTGTATGCTTCCGAGGATGGCTCCATGGTCTGGTTCGACGAGCTGCTCGACACCCAGATGGGCGTCTGCCAGGCCAGCGGCGTCATGCGGCGCAAGGGCGACAGCTTCGAGATCGTGCACTACCAGCTGTCGATGGCGGTGCCGAACGAAGTCGGTGGGCAGGTGACGCGCCTGATCAAGGACTTCGAGGCCAAGGACGGCTGGAAGGAAAGCCGGCGCTGAGCCCCTGTGGTATCGTGATGCCCCTGTAAAACGCATCCTGTTCCGTACGTGAGCAACACCTATATCGGCCGTTTCGCGCCATCGCCCACCGGGCCGCTGCATGCGGGCTCGCTGGTGGCGGCGCTGGCCAGCTACCTCGACGCGCGCGCCCACCACGGCCAGTGGCTGGTGCGCATCGAGGACATCGACGAGGGCCGCAGCGTCCCCGGCGCCGACATGGCGATCCTGGCGCTGCTCGATTCGCTCGGCATGCATGCCGACGGCGAAGTGGTCTGGCAGAGCCGCCGCAAGCAGCTCTACCAGGACGCCGCCGAACGCCTCGGCGGCCACGCCTATCCCTGCGGCTGCAACCGCCGCGAAATCAACGACTCGCGCCTGGGCATCGCGCCCGACGGCGCCGCGATCTATCCCGGCACCTGCCGCGCCGGCCTGCTCGAAGGGCGCAGCATGCGCAGCCTGCGCCTGCGCGTGCCCGATTCCGGCCAGGACGAGATTACCTTCACCGACCGCTTCATGGGAACGCTCACCCAGCACCTGGCCCTGGAGGCCGGCGACTTCGTCCTGAAGCGCGCCGACGGCTACTGGGCCTACCAGCTGGCGGTGGTGGTCGACGATGCCGACCAGGGCGTGACCGACGTCGTGCGCGGCGCCGATTTGATCGACTCGACCGCGCGCCAGATCTACCTGCAGCGCCTGCTCGGCGTGCCGACGCCGCGCTATCTTCACGTGCCGGTGGTGCGCAACGCCGACGGCGAGAAGCTGTCGAAGCAGACCGGCGCATTGGCCGTCCTGCCCGGCGACGAGCCGGCGGCAGTCCAGGCCCTGCTCGACGCCGCGCGTTTCCTCGGCCTGCCGCTCGAACGCCCCGATTCGCTCGCCGGCTTCTGGCGGGCGGCGATTCCCGCCTGGTCAGCCCTGCTGGCCGAGC
>DNCF01000276.1 GCA_003484545.1 Massilia sp.
GAAGACCATCGCGGTGGCGCGTCCGGCGGATGCGCTGCCGGCGCGCGGCGGCGTGCGCACCACCTTCAGCCCGCGCCTGGCGGGCAGCATGGCCGCGGTGCGCGACTACATGCGTGCCTATCCGTATTCCTGCTTCGAGCAGAACACCTCGCGCGCGGTCGCCCTGCGTGACGAGAAGATGTGGCAGGGCCTGGCGGCGACGCTGCCGGCCCACCTGGACGGCGACGGCCTGGTCAAGTATTTCGCCACGATGGAGGAGGGCAGCGACAGCCTGACCGCCTACGTGCTGTCGGTCACCCAGGAGGCCGGCTACGCGATCGAGCCCGAGCTGCGCGCGCGCATGGAGGACGGCCTGGTCGCCTTTGTCGAAGGCCGCATGACAGGCCGCATGACAGGCCGAGAGTTGCGCGGTTCGACGCTGCGCAGCGGCGAGCTCGCGGTGCGCAAGCTGGCGGCGCTCGAGGCGCTGTCGCGCACCCGGGAAGTGCGCGCGGCCTGGCTGCAATCGATCCGCATCGAGCCCGAGCTGTGGCCGACCTCGGCCCTCATCGACTGGTACCTGGTGCTGCGCCGCACGCCGGGACTGGGCGAGCAGGCCGTGCGGCTGGCCCAGGCCGAACGCATCCTGCGCGCGCGCCTGAACCTGCAAGGCACGACCATGGGTTTCTCGACCGAGCGCAGCGACGACTGGTGGTGGCTGATGGCCACGCCCGACGGCAATGCGAATCGCCTGCTGCTGGCGATGCTCGACAACCCGGCCTGGCAGGCCGACATGGGCCGCCTGGCGCGCGGCGCGCTGGGCCGCCAGCAGCGCGGGCGCTGGGACACGACCCTGGCCAATGCCTGGGGTGTGCTGGCGATGGAAAAGTTCTCGGCCAAGTTCGAAGCCGCGCCGGTCAGCGGCAAGAGCGTCGCGATCCTGTCCGGCGCGAGCTGGAGCGCGGATTGGCGTAATGCGGTACCGGCGAACTGCAGGCCGTGGCGCTGCAGGATGGCGCGGCAGCGGGCGACGAAATCGGTGCGCAGTTCGGCGACATCGACCCAGCCCCGCTCCTCCATGCGCGCGCGGCACAGGGGCGAACCGAGCCAGGCGCCGCTCGGGACCTCGTCGCCCCCCATGTGGATCGCGCGCAGCGGCACGCCGGCGCGGCCGTACAGCTCCTTCACCTCGGCCACCACGGTGTCGACGAAGCGGTCGACGGAGGGCAGCGCGATGCAGATCACGTTGTCGCGCCACAGTTGCACCGATTCGTAGGTCGAGGTGTCGTCGGGATCGTCGAGGCGGCAGGCGAGCGCGCCCTCGAGGTCGCCCTGTGCCAGCAGGCGGTCGTGACGCACGCGCATCGCCAGCACCGCCGCGCGCGCATGGCCGGGCAGGTTGAACTCGGGGATCACCTCGATGTGGCGCGCGTGCGCATGCCGCAAGATCGCAATGAAGTCCGCATGGCTGTAGTGGCCGGTGCCCGCCGAGGCGCCGATATCGGCGCCGGAGCCGAACGACGGCGGCAGGCATGGACTGCCATCCAGGCTCACGCCGCGCCGCGCGCCGACCTCGATCAGCTCGGGCAGCGCCGTGACCGGCAGGCGCCAGCCTTCGTCGTCGGTCAGGTGGAAGTGGAAGCGGTTCAGCTTGTAGCTCGCCATGCAGTCGAGCAGGCGCAGCACCGTCTCCACGTCGGCGAAGTGGCGCGCGACGTCGAGCATCATGCCGCGGTGGGCGAAGCGCGGCGCGTCGAGCACGCGCCCGAGCGGCAGGCGGCCGTCGATATCCACCAGCTGGCGCAGGGTCTGGATCGCGTTGAAGACGCCGTGGGCCGCGGCGCCGCGCAGGCGCACGCCATCGCTGGCGATGTCGAGCAGGTAGGCTTCGCCCGCAGCCTCTTGCGGCACGCCATCAAGCGCCACCGGCCCGGTCTCGAGCATCACCGGCACGGCGCCGGCGCAGGCCGGCGGCAGCGTGTCCAGCAGCGCGCGCAGGAAGGCCGCCTCCCTGGCCAGTCCCGGTTCGTGCGCGACGGCGCTGTCGCATCCGAGCCGGCACAGGTCCGTGCCGAAGCGCGCCGACAGCGGCCGCGGCGTGATGCGGCCGACCAGCGCCTGCGGCAGCAGGTGGACGGCGGCGTTGTCGGCATGGCGCTGCGCCGCGTCGTCCGGCGGCACCCGGTCCTCGCCATGGCGCATGCGTTGTTCGAAGCGCGCGAACAGCAGGATGCGCGGATCGCCCAGGTCGATCACGCCGCCCTCTTGCGTCAGCAGGTAGAAGCCGAGCGGCGCGTCGGTCAGGCTGATGACCCAGAACTGCGCGCGGTAGCCGATCTCGAACACCTCGCCTGGCGCCCATGGCGCGTCGCCCTGCGCCGTCAGGCGGAACAGGTCGCCGTTCACGTGCTCGATCGCGAAGCCCGCACTCACGCTCCCCGGGATCACCTTGCGGCAGGCGTTGAAATACAGCTGCCAGCCCGGCGCGATCGCGTGCGCCGAGATGTTGGCCAGCGCCAGGCGCGCCGCGAAGACGCCATCGCCGGCGAGATTGCTCAGGCATTCCCAGTCGATCGCGACCGGTGCGCCCGCTTGTGTTGTCGGCATCGTGTTCCTCAATCGCCAGAAAAAAAGGGCAAGGCCGCCGCCGGCCTTGCCCGAACGCCACAGAAGAGCGGGGTGAACGTTTACAGCTTGCCGCGCAGGCCGAGGTAGAAGGTGCGGCCGTTCGCATAGAAGGCGCGCGGGCGGTCCTTGTTTTCGGCGTACATCTTGATGATCTCGTTGGTGAGATTGAGCGCATCGAAGGTCAGCGTGAAGCGCTCGCTCAGCTTGACGTTGACCGAGGCCGCCAGCGACGGCATGTCGTCCACGTGCTGGCTGGCGCCGCGGTCCACGCCCGCCTTGTAGGCCGAGCGGAAGCTGTAGGCCAGGCGCGCGCTGAAACGCTCGTTCTCGAAGTAGCCGGTCAGGTTGTAGGTGCGCTTCGAGGAGTTCAGCAGTTCGCTGCCGTCGTCGAGTTCGCCATCGGCCCAGGTGTAGTTGGCCAGGAAGCCGAAGTTGTTCCACAGCGGCTGCTGCCAGCTCAGTTCCACGCCCTTGTTGGTGCCGCTGCTGTTGAAGGGCGAGGTGATCTGGTACTCGGCCGGGGCGCTGCGCTTGTTGTTGTAGTAGGTGCCGAAGCTGGTGCCCTGGGCCACGATCGAGCGCAGGTCCATGTAGAACAGGCCGGCCGAGAGCAGCGCCTTGGGCGCGTAGTACCACTCGGCCGAGAGGTCGACGTTGGTCGAGCGCACCGGGTCGAGATTCACGTTGCCGCCGCTGCCGCTCAGGGCGTCGTCGTTCAGCGACACCGAGCCGCCCAGGGCCGAGTAGTCCGGCCGCGCCATGGTTTTCGCGACCGCCGCGCGCACCACCAGGTCGGGGCGGACGTCGAATTTCACGTTGGCGCTCGGCAGGTAGTCGCGGTAGGTGCGCTTGAACACGGTCGGCGTGTAGGCGCCGAAGGCGGAACCGGTAATCGGGTTCGGGCCGCCCGGCAGGTTCACCACCGTGGTCTGGCGCGTCTGCACCGCGCGCAGGCCGATGTTGCCGCTCCAGTTGTCGCCGCCGCCCTCCAGCATCGCGTACAGCGCGGCGGTCTTCTCGCTCACCCGGAATTCGTCCATCCAGTTGTGGCGCAGCGTGTAGTCGAGCAGGCGGTTGCCCGGCACCGCGCCCCATTCGCCGAGCGCCCAGCCGGGGTACTTGAAGTAATTCGACGACAGGTTGCCGCCCAGGTCGCTGGCGAAGTCGGACGGGTACTTCTCGCCGTTCCAGGCCGGGCCGGGATTGGTGAAGCCGACCGGGCCGGGGCGGGTTTCCAGCGGGTGCTCGGCGGTGCGGTCGTGGTCGGTGAGGCGGGTGCCGAAGCGCACGGCGCTGATCACCGAATCGCGCACGCGCCAGTCGGCGTCGAGCTGGGCATAGTTTTCCTGGTCGACCGACTGCGCTTCGCCGCCGCCAGCCCAGGCGGTGGTGCCCGGCACGACGGTGTTCCCGCCCGGGTAAGTCACGGTGGCCGGCGACATGCCGTTCAGGGCGTAGGTCATGCCGCCATCGACGTTGTTCTGGTAGAAGACGTCGTTGCGGTCGTAGCCCACGCCGTGGGTGCGGCCGACCCGGCCCGACAGGTTCAGGTCGTCGTTGACCCTGAACTTGCCGTTCAGGTCGAGGTACCAGGATTCGCCGCCCGCATCCGGCCGCCAGATGTTGTCGACCTCGCCGGCATTCTGGGTGAATCCGGCCGCCACCAGGGTATTGTTGCGCACCACCGGATTCTGCGGAATCCAGCCGCGGTCGTTGATGGAATACATGGGCGCGGCCAGCCAGTTGGTGTTCTGGTGGCCGGCCTTCAGTTCCGAGTAGAAGCCGTTCAGGTCCAGCGTCACGCCGCGCGCCGGACGCAGCTCGAGGTCGAAGGCGCCGCCGCTGCGCTCCTTGGTCTGCTCGAACAGCGAGGCGCCGATAAAGGTCGGCATCAGCACGCCGGCCAGCGACGGGTTGGCGATGGCCGCCGCGCTGTTCGCGTTGATCGGGGTGTAGCCGAGGATCTCCTGGCCGTCGCGCCGCACCGCCGCCTTTTCCGAGAAGCCCTGCAGCAGGAAGCCGGCGGTATTCGCCTGGTTTTTCATGGCCACCAGGGCCGAAACGTGGGGCTTGGTTTTACTGGACAGGTCGTTGTAGTTGGCTTGCACCGAGGCCTCGAAGGTCAGCGGCTGGCGGAAGTCGAGCGGACGGCGGGTGATGACGTTGATGGCGCCCGACACGCCGCCTTCGACCAGGTCGGCGGTGGCGCTCTTTTGCACCACGATCGATCCCACCAGTTCCGAAGGCAGCAGCGAGAAGCTGCTCGAGCGGCCGACGTTGCCGCCGATCTGGTTCAGCAGGAACCAGTCGCCGGTGCTGATCGCGTGGCCGTTAAAGAGTGTTTGCTGGAGGCTGGGGCTGGTGCCGCGCAGGCTGACGCGGTCGTTCTCGCCGAAGCCGCCTTCGCCGCCGGCCGACGATTGCGTGTTCACGCCGGGCAGGCGCTGGATGGCGTCGGCCACGTTCTTGTCGGGCATCTTGCCGATGTCCTCGGCGGTGACGACATCGACCACCGAATCCGCATTGCGCTTCTGGCGCAGCGACTGCTCGAGCGCGGCGCGCACGCCGGTGACGACCACCGTCTGCATGCCCGGGTCGGGTTCTGCCTGCCCTGCCTGCCCTGCCTGCGTTCCTTGCGCCTGCTGGGCGCGCGCCTCCAGGGCCGCGCCCATCGCCAGGATCATGACTGCGGCCGCGATCGCGGTGTGCCTGGTGTGATGCCGTGCCATCAACTCGTTCATGTTCTCTCCAAAACATTCATGGTTTCGATCTCCGATCCAAGCCGTGCTCGCTCGGTGGGCGCTGGACGCCTCTGCGGTTCGTATGGACGGCATTGTGTCGTTAGTTGAATGGCCGTGTTTGTCAAATCTTGCTCAAGGTGAGGCGGTGTCACGTTTTGGACATGCGGGTGTGGTAGGCGCGACGGCAAAAAAAAGCGCCACCCGCAGGTGGCGCCCTTGAGTGCGCGATGACGATCAACGCAGGTTGACGGCGGCCAGCTTGCCGGACCGTGCAACGATGTACAGCACGCCGCGGTCGGAGATCGCCAGCTCGCCGCCCAGGGGATACGTCCATACCACCTGGTGCGTGGCGAGGTCGATCGCCACCGTCGTCGTCGCCGAGCTCGCGAACAACAGGTTCGAGCTGACGACCATCCGCATGAACGCCGCCTCGACCGTTCCATTGTTCAGCGCGGCCGATTTCCATTGCAACATGCCGTTCGTGCTTGCGCGTGCTTCGACCAGCGAGCCGCCCTCGGCCAGCGAATACACGACGCCCTTGGCCACGATGGGCTGGCCGATCGTGCTGCCATTGGTTTCCCAGGCCCGGGCGCGCGCCTGCAGGTCGAATCCGAGCAGGCGTCCGTTGTGGACGACAAAGCCCATCTTGTCGTCCAGCGCCAGCGTCGAGGTGGTCCATCCCATCCACTGGCCGCTCGGGTTCGCGATGGTGAAGGCGATGCCGCCGCTGGCGGTATCGACGGCGTACACCTGGCTGTTCATGTAGGCGTAGGCATAGCCGCCGTCGACCGCGGGCGTCCATCCGTCGTATTGCGGCAGGGTCGTGTTGCGCCATTCCACCAGGTTGGTCGCCGCATTGAACTTGACCATCCCACCGTAGGCGCCGCTGTTGGTGTACACCATGTCGCCGACCACAGTCGGCGCCATGTAGCGATCCCATTGCGAGGACAGGGCCGTCTTGCTGATCAGCTGCCCCGTCGCCTGGTCGAACACCCACAAGAAGCTGTCCTCGTGGCCGGTCGAGGTCACGAACACCTTGCCGTTGGCGGCGGCCGGCGGATTGACGTTGTAGAGCCGGCTCATGTGGTAGCGCCATGCCACCTCCCCGTCGGCCTCGTTGACGGCGATGAGCTCCCATTTGCTTTCGCTAAGACCCGCGACGGTGAAGACCCGGCCCCGGTCGATCGCGACCGCCTGCCCGAATCCCGTGCCGGTTTCCGGACGGTTCCAGCGGCGCGTGAAGTTCGCCGGGTCGAAGCTTGCGGGAACATAACCGGTATGCGTGGCGTTGCCGTTGTAGGTGCTCCATGGCGCCACGCCCGGCAGCGCAGCCAGCGCGGTCAAGTTGATTCCCGACTTCACGGTGACCTTGGTCGGGACGCGCCAGGGCGAACCGCTGACCGGCAGACGGCACTCGCGCGGCTCGTCGTAGCAGGCGCGCACCTCGAGCGAGGCGCTGTGCTCGCCGGGCGTCAGCACGGACGAGGTGGTGAGCTTGGCGCGGTAAGTGGTGCTGCTGTCCTGGCTCATCACCGCCCCTTGGGCGAGGATACCGGCGTTATCGACGACGGCGAGCTGCACCGGTTTCGAGGCGCCAGCCATTTGCGCGACGAGCTCGAACGACAGGGGCTCGCCCTGGTAAGTGACGAGGTCGAACGCGGCGGGCATCAGCGTCAGGCGCTCCTGAGCCTGGGCAAGGGGCGCGACATTGACCGTGACCGGGATGTACCACGGCGAACCCGGCAGCGGCTTGCTGCACACGGTGGGAACGTCCTCGCACAAGCGTACTTCCAGATTGGTGGTATGGCTGCCCGCTGCGAGCGCCGGCGCGGTGCGCAGGTCGGCCGCATATTCGAACTGGGAAAGCGCGCTGATGGTCACGTCGGTCGTTACGACGCCCTTGCTGTCGATGATCGCCATGTTGAAGGGCTTCTCGAAGGTCCGGCTCGAAGTACCGATGACCCGGAAACCGGTGCTTTCGCCTTCGATGGCCGACAGCGTCACCGTAGCCGGTGTCAGCGCCAACCAGGTGCCGCCCGGGGTCACCGCAGGCGGCGCGCCCGGAACAGTGCCCGTGCCCGGCGTATCGCCCGTGCCTGGCGTACCGCCGGTACCCGGCGTGGTGCCGGGTCCCGTTCCTGGAGCCGTGCCAACAGGACTGGGCACCGCTGGCGTATCGCCTCCCCCTCCACCGCCGCACCCTGCAAGCAGGGCCGCGCCCAGCACGGCCGCAGCCTTCAGTTTCGTGAACCGCATTCTCTCCACCTATTATTCTGATAATAAAAAAGAAAATAGAATTATAGAGAATGCAATTTGTTATCGGAAAGAAAATAAGCAAGCATGTGTTGGCGCGACAACATACCGGCGCGGGCCAGACATGCTTTCAGCGCCGGAAGATCCAAAGAATCAGCGTGATGACGATCGAGACGACGATGCAGGTCACGATCGGGAAATGGAAGCTGAAACCTTCGCGCACGACATGGATGTCGCCTGGCAGGCGGCCGAAGGGGAGGCGGCGCAGCCAGGGCCAGGCCAAGCCGGTCGCGAGGATGAGGGCGCCGAGGATGATGAGCAGGCGTTGCATTCGATGATCGATGAGCCGTGCAGCCGCGCCGGGAAGACGCGGCTGCGAAGTTGGCAATGGACGATGATGGATCAGGGGCTGCGCCCGCCGTCCGGCGAGGGATTGCCGCCGCTGGTGCCGGCGCCGGTGGGCGAGGTGTTGGCGCCGGACGAGGTGCCGGTGCCGGTGCGGGTATCGGCGCCTGACGCCGCCTCGCCGAGGCCGGTACCGCCGGCCGCGCCCCCTGCCGCCGGGCTG
>DNCF01000273.1 GCA_003484545.1 Massilia sp.
CGGCACCCAGGGCATCTTCTACGGCCGCAGCGACGTGCTGTTCGTCTCGATCCACGCCGATCCGCGCGGCGACTACCCCTACTACCTCGGCCACGCCGACGAAACCGGCAGCGGCGAAGGGCTCGGCTACAACATGAATTTGCCGCTGCCGCGCGCGGCCGGCGCGCAGCAGTGGATGGCGGCGCTGGAAACGGCCTGCATCAAGCTGGGCATGGTCGCGCCCGAGGCGCTGGTGGTCTCGCTCGGCGTCGACACGGCGGCCAGCGATGCCGGATTCGGCCTGCAGGGCGCGGACTACCTGCGCATCGGCGAACGCATCGCCTGGCTCGGCCTGCCGACCGCCTTCGTGTTCGAGGGCGGGCTGGGGCCGGACATCGGCATCCACACGGTCAACGTGCTCGAAGGCTTCGAGACGGCGGCCTGATTTTTTTCACCTGATTGGAAACACACATGATCGAATGGCAGTGGTGCGGCTTCGCCGATTTGACCAACGCGCAGCTGTACGAAGTGCTGGCCCAGCGCCAGCAGGTGTTCGTCCTGGAACAGACCTGCCTGTATCCGGACATCGACGGCTACGACCTCGACGCCCACCACCTGCTGGGCTGGCGCGACATCGGCGGACGGCGCGTGCTGGTCGCCTACCTGCGCTGCCTGGCGCCGGGCGCGAAGTACGACGAAATGAGCCTGGGGCGCATCCTCACCACGAACGACGTGCGCGGCTCCGGCGTCGGGCGCGAGCTGGTCGCGCACGGCATCCAGTACGCCGAGCGCCTGCACCCGGGCCACCGCATCCGCATCGGCGCCCAGCAGCGCCTGGAGAAGTTTTACCAGGACTTCGGCTTCGAGACCGTCTCCGCCCCTTACGACGAAGACGGCATCCTGCACATCGACATGCTGCGCTGATGCGCCTTATTTCAGCATGCCCGACTTGGAAGGGTCGGGCATGCGCAGCGACACGATGAACGCGATCGCGCACATCACGCTGACGTACCAGTAGAAATTCGATTCCATCCCGGCCTGCTTGAACCACAGCGCCACGTATTCGGCCGAACCGCCGAAGATCGCGTTGGCCACCGCATACGACAGGCCGACGCCGAGGGCGCGCACTTCGACCGGGAACATCTCGGCCTTGATCAGGCCGCTGATCGAGGTGTACAGGCTGACGATGGCCAGCGCGCAGACGATCAAGACGCCGGCCATGACGGGGCTGGCGACGCCGCGCAGGGCGGTCATGATCGGCACGGTGGCGATCGCGGCCAGGCCGCCGAACCACATCATCGAGGTCTTGCGGCCGATGCGGTCGGACAGCGAGCCGAACACCGGCTGCAGGCACATGTAGATCACCAGCACCACAGTCATGATCGCGCTGGCGGTCTTGGTATCCATGCCGACGGTGTTGACCAGGTACTTCTGCATGTAGGTGGTGAAGGTGTAGAAGATCAGCGAGCCGCCGGCGGTGAAACCGAGCACGGTGATGAAGGCGCGGCGATGGTCCTTCAGCAGCGCGGCCACGCTGCCGGCTTCCTTGCGCTTGCGCTCGGTGGCACTGGTGGTCTCGGTCAGCGAACGGCGCAGGTAGAGCGACACCAGGGCCGCGCAGGCGCCCAGCACGAAGGGAATGCGCCAGCCCCAGGCCTTCAGTTCGGCTTCGGTCAACAACTGCTGCAGCACCACCAGCACCAGCAGCGCCAGCAACTGGCCGCCGATCAGGGTCACGTACTGGAAGGACGCGAAGAAGCCGCGCCGGCCCGGCTGCGCCACCTCGCTCATGTAGGTGGCGCTGGTGCCGTACTCGCCGCCCACCGACAGGCCCTGGAACAGGCGCGCCAGCAGCAGCAGGACCGGCGCCGCGGTGCCGATCTGGGCATAGGTCGGCAGCACCGCGATCATCAGCGAGCCGCCGCACATCATGAGCACCGAGATCAGCATCGAGTTCTTGCGGCCGTAGCGGTCGGCGATGCGGCCGAACATCCAGCCGCCGATCGGACGCATCAGGAAGCCGGCGGCGAAGATGCCGGCGGTATTCAACAGCTGGGTGGTCGGGTTCCCGGACGGGAAGAAGGCGGCCGAAAAGTACAGCGCGCAGAAGGAATAGATGTAGAAATCGAACCACTCGACCAGGTTGCCGGACGATGCGCCGACGATGGCGAAGACGCGTTGGCGCGGGGTGAGTTCTTCGATTTCCTGCGGGGTGATGTGTTGCGACATGCTCTCTGTGCTCCTTGGTTCGACGAACGCAGGCCATGCGGCCTTGTTACATCCTACACAAGGGAAAGGTGCGCACGGCACGTCGTAGGACGAGACGCCATCGGCGTCCGCCTGCCGGCCAGGAGACAGCGGCGGGCCCCGGGCCCGCCCAGGCCTTACTCGACCTTTTGCAGCTCGACGTCGAACACCAGGCCGCTGTTCGGCGGGATCGGGCCGCGGCCATATTTACCGTAGGCCAGGCTCGCCGGAATGTGCAGGGTGCGCTTGCCGCCGACCTTCATGCCCGGCAAACCCTGGGTCCAGCCGGCGATCACCGAGTCGACGCCCAGCGTGAAGCTGATGGTGCTGGTCTCGAACTGGGTGCCCTTGTTGTCCGCCGCCGTGGTGCTGTACAGCCAGCCGGTGTACTTGACGGTCAGCTTCTTGCCGTTCACGGCCTCGGCGCCGGTGCCGGCCACGGTGTCGATGATCTTCAGCGACGCCGGCACGCTGACGACCTCGTCTTCGGCGTCACCGCCGCTGCCGCCGCAGGCCGTCAGGCTCAGTACGGCCGCGCAGGCGGCGGCCATCAGCGGAAACTTAAATCGCATTCTCTTCTCCCCGGATAAGTGTGCATATGTTTTGTAGGAAACACTGCACCTTACCCGAGGGCTGGACGCGGATTTGTCCGTTTTTTGTAGCGTTTTTGTATAAGTAACCGAGGTCCTCAGATTTCGACTTGCGTGCCGAGCTCGATGACCCGGTTCGGCGGGATCTGGTAATAGTCGGCGGCGGCGCGCGCATTGCGCGACATGGTCGCGAACACGTGCTCGCGCCATGGCGCCATGCCCCGGCCCGGCGTCGAGATCACGGTCTGGCGCGCGATGAAGAACGAGGTCTCCATCATCTCGAAGCTCAAGCCGAGCGTGGCGCAATGCGCCATCACGGCAGGAATGTCCGGCTCATCCTTGAAGCCGTAGTGGATGTTGAGCTGGTAGCAGTGATGGCCCAGGTCGACCACCTGCACCTGCTCGGACAGCGCGACCCAGGGTTCTTCGCGGATGTGCACGGTCAGGAACACCACGCGCTCGTGCAGCACCTTGTTGTGCGACAGGTTGTGCAGCAGCGCATGCGGCACGCCGTCGCTTTCGCCGCGCAGGAAGATGGCGGTACCCGGCACCCGCGCCGGCGGCGCCACGAACAGGGAATCGAGGAAGGCGTCGAGCGGGATCGCGTGCTTTTCCAGGTTCTCGAACACCAGTTCGCGGCCGCGCTTCCAGGTCAGCATCGCGGTCAGCAGCACCGCGCCCAGCAGCAGCGGGAACCAGCCGCCGTGCAGCAGTTTCAGGGTGCTGGCCGAGAACAGGGCAATGTCCATCAGCATGAAGAAGCCGGTCGCGCCCACGCACACGATCAGCGGCAGCTTCCAGCGGTAGCGGGTGATGAAGAAGGTCAGCAGCGTGGTGGCGAGCATGGTCGCGGTGACCGCGATGCCGTAGGCGCCGGCCAGGCGGTCCGAGGAGCCGAAGCCGATCACGGCGATCAGGACCACGATCAGCTGCAGCCAGTTCACCGCCGGGATGTAGATCTGGCCGATCTCGCTTTCCGAGGTGTGCAGGATGCGCATGCGCGGCAGCAGGCCCAGCATGATGGCCTGCTTGGTCATCGAATAGGTGCCGGAAATGGTGGCCTGGGAAGCAATCACCGCCGCCATGGTCGACAGGATCACCAGCGGATAGACGCTCCAGGTGCCGAGCTGGTGGAAGAAGGGGTTTTCCACCGCCGTCGGGTCGGTGATGAGCAGGCCCCCTTGCCCCAGGTAGTTCAGGGCGAGGGCCGGGAACACGATCATGAACCAGGCCACGCGGATCGGCTTCTTGCCGAAGTGGCCCATGTCGGCGTACAGCGCCTCGGCGCCGGTCAGCGCCAGCACCACCGCGCCCAGCGCGACAAAGGCGATGAACTGGTTTTCCATGATGAAGCGCGCCGCGTGCAGTGGATTGAGCGCCTGCAGGATCACCGGCGCCTTGGCGATGTTGATCACGCCCATGATGGCCAGTGCGGCGAACCAGACGATCATCACCGGCCCGAACCAGCGGCCGATGCCGGCCGTGCCGTGGCGCTGCAGGCTGTACAGGCCGACCAGCACCACCACCGCCAGCGGCACCACGTAATGCGACAGCGCAGGCGTCGCCACTTCCAGGCCCTCGATCGCGCCGAGCACGGAGATGGCCGGGGTGATCACGCTGTCGCCGTAGAACATGGTGGCGCCGAACACGCCGACCACCATCAGGGGGTAATGCCAGCGCGAGGTGCGCGTGACGGAATTCAGGGTCAGCGCCATCAGCGCCATGATGCCGCCCTCGCCGCGGTTGTCGGCGCGCAGCACCAGGGTGACGTACTTGAGCGAGACGATCAGCGTCAACCCCCAGAAGATCAGGGAAACGATGCCGAGCAGATTGGGGGTGTTCAGCGCGAGGCCGTGGGTGGGGTCGAAGATGGTCTTGAGCGTGTACAGCGGGCTGGTACCGATATCGCCGTAGACGATGCCAACGGCAGCCAGCGTCAGCGCCGCCAGGCTGCTTTTGTTATTTTGCGACGTCAAGATTGCACCATATTGTTGTTCTGGTGCGGCGCACCATAAAATAACGACAAGAAAATTGCAAGCAGTATCGGCAGTCGACCGGGCTGCGCAAGCGTACCCTGGCGGGAAGTGTTGCAAGTTTGCCCGAAGAGGCGAGGAACGGTCGCGCGTTAGCCCCGCAAGCGGGTCGTCCCGCGCCAAAATGGGGCGCCTCCGGCAAGCGCTCGCTACTTCGCCGATAATGCTGCACTAGCAACTCTCCTCATCCAATTTCCCATGCGTACCGGCATCTTTTCCGCCGCCCTGGCCTTCCTGTGCTGGGGCTTGTTCCCTTTATACTTCCACGCCGTCAAGGAAGTGCCTTCGATGCAGATCCTGGCGCACCGCATGATCTGGTCGCTCGCCTTCCTGCTGATCGTGCTCGCCCTGCGCCGCCAGTGGCGCTGGCTGGAGCAGGTGCGCCAGCCGCGCGTGTTCTGGAGTTTCGTCGCGTCCGCCCTGCTACTCAGCGCGAACTGGCTGCTGTACATCTGGGCCGTCAACAACGGCCACGTGATCGAGGCCAGCCTCGGTTATTTCATCAATCCCCTGGTGAACATCATGTTCGGCTACCTGCTGCTGAAGGAACGCCTGCGCCGCGTGCAGTGGATCGCCATCGCGATCGCCGCGCTGGGCGTGGCCTGGCTGACCTGGCAATCCGGTTCGGTGCCCTGGATCGCCCTGTGCCTGGCGGCCTCGTTCGGCGCCTACGGACTGCTGCGCAAGACCGCCGCGCTCGGCGCCCTGGAAGGATTGTCCTTCGAGACCATGGTGCTGTTCCCGATCGCGGCCATCTATGTCGGCTGGCTCACCCTGCATGGCGAAAACGCCTTCCTGAACACAGCCTCAAGCGCCACGCGCTGGCTGCTGGTGGCGGCCGGCCCGATCACGGCCGTTCCCCTGCTGCTGTTCGCCAGCGGCGCGCGCCAGATTCCGCTGTCGATCCTCGGCCTGCTGCAATACCTGGCGCCGACCATCCAGTTTCTGCTCGGCGTGTGGCTGTTCAAGGAAGCCTTCACGGCCGACCGCCTGGTCGGTTTCGTGCTGATCTGGACGGCGTTGGTCCTGTTTGCGGGAGAAGGATTGATCAGGTCCCGGCAAAACCGCGGCTGAATCTTTACATTTCGCGATAAAGGGTGTCTTTGGCGCCCTTCTATCGTATGCTGTGCACCTTGATTTACATAACAGTTACTTAAGATGGCAAATTACGTCTATACCATGAATCGCGTGGGCAAAATCGTCCCACCGAAACGCCAGATTCTGAAAGATATTTCCCTGTCATTCTTCCCGGGTGCGAAGATCGGCGTGCTGGGCCTGAACGGCTCGGGCAAGTCGACCCTGCTGAAGATCATGGCGGGCATCGACACCGACATCCAGGGCGAAGCGCGCCCGATGCCGGGCCTGAACATCGGCTACCTGCCGCAGGAACCGCAGCTCGACCCGGAAAAGACCGTGCGCCAGGAAGTCGAATCGGGTCTCGGTGAAGCCTTCGAGGCGCAGGCCAAGCTGGAAGCCGTGTACGCCGCCTACGCGGAGGAAGACGCGGACTTCGACGCCCTCGCGAAAGAGCAGGAGCGCCTGGAATCGATCATCGCCGCGGCCGACGGCGGCAACCTGAACCTGCAAATGGAAATGGCCGCCGACGCGCTGCGCCTGCCGCCGTGGGACCAGAAGATCGGCGTGCTGTCGGGCGGTGAGAAGCGCCGCGTGGCGCTGTGCAAGCTGCTGCTGTCGAAACCCGACATGCTGCTGCTCGACGAACCGACCAACCACCTGGACGCCGAATCGGTCGAGTGGCTGGAGCAGTTCCTGCTGCGCTTCCCGGGCACAGTGGTCGGCATCACCCACGACCGCTACTTCCTGGACAACGCCGCCGAGTGGATCCTGGAACTGGACCGCGGCCATGGCATCCCCTGGAAGGGCAACTACTCGTCCTGGCTGGAGCAGAAGGAAGCGCGCCTGAAGCAGGAAGAGGCGACCGAATCGGCACGCCAGAAGGCGCTGGCCAAGGAACTCGAGTGGGCGCGCCAGAACCCGAAGGCACGCCAGGCGAAATCCAAGGCGCGCCTGGCCCGCTTCAACGAACTGTCCGAATACGAATACCAGAAGCGCAACGAGACCCAGGAGATCTTCATCCCTGTGGCCGAGCGCCTGGGCAACGACGTCATCGAGTTCAAGAACGTCAGCAAGGCCTTCGGCGACCGCCTCTTGATCGACAACCTGTCGTTCACGATCCCGCCGGGCGCCATCGTCGGCATCATCGGCCCGAACGGCGCCGGTAAGTCGACCCTGTTCAAGATGATCGCCGGCAAGGAACAACCGGACAGCGGCGAAGTCGTGATCGGCCAGACCGCGAAAATCTCGCTGGTCGACCAGAGCCGCGACGAGCTGGCCAACAACAAGACCGTGTTCGAAGACGTCACCGGCGGCGCCGACATGCTCAGCGTCGGCCGCTTCGAGATGCCGTCGCGCGCCTATCTCGGCCGCTTCAACTTCAAGGGCTCGGACCAGCAAAAGATCGTCGGCAACCTGTCGGGCGGCGAACGCGGCCGTCTGCACCTGGCCAAGACCCTGCTGCAAGGCGGCAACGTCCTGCTGCTGGACGAACCGTCGAACGACCTCGACGTGGAAACCCTGCGCGCGCTGGAAGATGCGCTGCTGGAATTCGCCGGCAGCGTGATGGTCATCTCGCACGACCGCTGGTTCCTCGACCGCATCGCGACCCACATCCTGGCCTTCGAGGGTAACTCGCAGGTGACCTTCTTCAACGGTAACTACCAGGAATACGAAGCCGACAAGAAGAAGCGCCTGGGCGAGGAAGGCGCGAAGCCGAAGCGCATCCGCTACAAGCCGCTGTCGAGCTAAGTCCACTTTTCGCTTTGGAATCCTGAATGCTTCCTTTGGAAGCATGAGGTGACATTAAAAACGCCCGGTACTGCGCCTGCAGTGCCGGGCGTTTTTTTACTTCCGGAAATGGATCGCGGTCGACGGCAGAGCGTGTGTAGAATCGCCTGCTGATGAGGCTAAAAGTTCCCGCCTCCCATTTGCGCCAGTCGACATGGCCCCCATCGTCGATCGGCACACTTTGCCCATGACAGACTACCGCGACAACCGGGTCCCCGGTGGGACCTTCTTCTTCACGGTTCGGCTGCTCGACCGTGGCAGTTCCCTCCTGACGGACCATATCTCGGCCTTCGGCGACGCGATCCGCCAGGCGCGCGTGCGCCGGCCCTTCCACGTCGACGCCTGGGTGGTCCTGCCCGATCACGCGCACGCGATGTGGACCCTGCCGCCGGGCGACCACGACTGCTCGAGCCGCTGGCGCGCGGTGAAGATCGCGTTCTCGAAAGCCCTGCGCAAGGCGCAGCTGGGAAATTCGCCCGAGGGCGCGATCTGGGAACGCCAGTACCAGCAATACCGCATCCAGGACGAGCGCGACTATGCGACGCTGATCGACTACATGCACACCAATCCCGTGCGCCACGGGTTATGCCAAGGCGCCTGTGACTGGCCCTGGTCCTCGCTGCACCGTTTTCTTGCCTCCGGTTTCAGCGCGCCGGAATCGCTGGTGCTGCCGCCGTGGACGCGGCCGCTGGCGCACCCGGCGGCGGCGCTGCACCTGGGCGTGCATCCCTGATACGTCAGCCGTGGCGGTGGCATGGCGCGCCCACCCGGCGATACCGGACGCGAGGCAGCGCGCGCCGCTCTTGCGCTGCCAAAACAAAAGGGCCCCGCAGGGCCCTTTCTCGTTACTTGAAGCGCAGTCGATCAGAACTGGTACTTCGCGCCGACGGTGAAGACGTCCGGCTTCGGACCGAAGTCCTTCTTCTTGCCGTAACGCTCGTACTCGGCGATCAGCGACACTTGCTGGTTGACGTTGTACTGCATGCCCAGCGCACCATAGGCGCCGTTGTCGCTCTCGCTGCGGCTCAGGCCCGGGGTGGCCGAATCCAGTTCCGCCTTGGTGTGGGTCACGCCCAGCTTGCCGTAGACCGAGAACTTGTCGTTCAGCGGTGCGCGTGCGGTACCGGCGATGTAGGCGCCGTAGCCATCCGATTCGGTGGAAGCGGTGGTGCCGTTCAGGTTGTAGGTGCCGCGTGCCTTGCGGAAGTCGGTGTAGCCGGCTTCGACGCCGAAGTTTTCGTTCAGTTCAGCACCACCGAAGACTTTGCCCGAGAACTTGTAACCGTCGTTGTCGACCATGGCGGCGCCCGGGACGTTGTACTCGCGGTCGGCACCGGATGCGCCGATACCGACGTAGGGGCGCGGGGTGATGGTGGACTGGGCCTGGGCGGCGGTCATGACGGCGGTACCTGCGATCAGTGCAAAAATGAGCTTTTTCATACGGAATCCTTTTTGACGTTTTTAGACTGGCTCGCCATTCCTAAGTGAATCGCGATGAGTCCAAGATAACACTGGTCAAAAGCTTAAGGCAGTGGCAATCCCGTAAGAACTGTAAGCAAACGTAACATAAATGACTTATGGTTCAGTTATTTTTAGCGTCAAATTGACGCACGAAGACGTCACATTAGGCGATGAACCGGAAGGTTAAATTTATGCGTTCTCCTAGGGAGCGCGCGGCTTTATTGATGCCGTGGAGCCAGTTACTTTGTAAGCTTCCACTCATCAATAACAAGCTGCCATCATGCAGGTCGAGCTTGCATGTGCGTTTGTTGCGTTTATGCCGCAGTATGAAGCTGCGCGTGGCGCCAAAACTGAGCGAAGCGATGGTCGGTTCCGGTCCCAGTTCGGGTTCGTCGTCGCTGTGCATGCCCATGCTGTCGCGTTCATTGCGGTAATAGTTCAGCAGCACACTATTGAAGCGGCAACCGCAAGCGCTCTCCACCGCCGCGCGCAGCTCGGCCAGCA
>DNCF01000274.1 GCA_003484545.1 Massilia sp.
CGCCAACGATCACCGCGTGGGCAGCGCGTGCAGCACGAATGATCACCCCTCGCCGGTGGAGCTGCGCACCCTACGGTTCCACCTCGCGGTCAACACCAGCGCGGCAAGCCCTCGAACTGCTGCGCCCCCTCCCCCGAAAAGCGGATCAGTTCCGACAGCGGCACGGTCGCCAGGTTGTCGCGCCCGTAGTGCCCGCCGAGCGCGCTGGGAATCTTGAGGCAGTATGTGCGGTCCTCGGTCAACGGACCCAGCGTGGATTCGGCCAGGTCGACCAGTTCCGGCATGTACCAGTCGTTCAGGAAGTCCTGGTTATAGGACAACGCGTCCAGGGCGGCGCGGTCCTCGGCGACCGGCTCGCAGCACAGGTCTTGCGGACGCAGCCGCCAGTAGCTGCCGTCGGCGTCGCGAATGATCAGATTGCCGAAGGCATTCGCGCCCAACACCTCGACGGCGGTCAGGCCCACCCAGCCCCAGGCCTCGTTGATGTCGTCAACAGTAATCATGGTCGAACCCGTCATCATCATGGAGTCAATGGCGCGGCGCGTGCTCACAGCCGAGCCAGCCAGCAGTTGGACACTGCCGGGTTCGCCAAGTGCCGCAAAAGCGCAGCCCGCTTGATCCTGATCGAGTGTTTTTGGAAGGAAAATGGAAAAAGCCGCTGCTTCCCTTGAAGAAAACAGCGGCTTTTCGAATTCTGGTTGCGGGGACAGGATTTGAACCTGTGACCTTCGGGTTATGAGCCCGACGAGCTGCCAGACTGCTCCACCCCGCGTCTGATGAAATGAATTATACGCCCCTTCGCCGCTTTAGGCAAACTCAATCTCGGCGCGATGTGCGATTGCAGCACGAAGGAACAGGGCGGCAGCCCCACGGCCACACCGGCCACGCCCGGTGCCGGCGGCACAGCCGGGCCATTCGGGTGTAAAGTAGGCATACATTCATTTCCGCCATTTTTTATGAAATTTTGTTCCGAGTGCGGCCATTCGGTCGCGCTGGCCATTCCCGAAGGCGACAACCGGCCGCGCCATGTGTGTCCGCAGTGCGGCACGATCCATTATCAGAATCCAAAGATGGTGATCGGTACGATTCCCGTGTGGGAGCATGACGGGCAGCTGCAGGTGCTGCTGTGCCGGCGTGCGATCGAGCCGCGCTATGGCTACTGGACCCTGCCGGCGGGCTTCATGGAAAACGGCGAAACCACCGGTGAGGCCGCGGCGCGCGAAACCGACGAGGAAGCCGGCGCCAACATCGAGCTCGGCAAGCTGTTCGCCCTGCTCAACGTCGCGCACGTACACCAGGTACACATGTTCTACCTGGCCGCCCTGCGCGACCTGGACTTCCATCCCGGCGAGGAAAGCCTGGAAGTGCAGCTGTTCGCCGAGCGCGACATTCCCTGGGACGAGCTGGCCTTCCCGACGATCCGCAAGACGCTGGAACTGTTCTTTGCCGACCGCGTCAAAATGCGCGAGGGGCAGCAACCCGGTTACGGGTTCCACAGCCACGACATCGTCCGCCCGATGATCGCCCCGCGCGAACCCGACTGACCAGCGAGCACGCCATGATCCCCTGGCTCGACGCGCATACGCCGTTCCCCGACGTGTCCGAGGCGCTGACCATCGACGCGCCCGGCCTGCTCGCGGCAGGCGCCGACCTGTCGCCGCAGCGCCTGCTGCTGGCCTACCAGAATGGCATCTTCCCCTGGTTCTCCGAAGGCCAGCCCATCCTCTGGTGGAGCACCGATCCGCGCATGGTGCTCAAGACGAGCCAGTTCAAGATCAGCGACAGCCTGAAGAAAACCCTGCGCCGCATCGAACGCAGCCGCACAAGCGGCGGCCCATGGCAGGTGCGCTTCGACAGCGCCTTTGAAACCGTGATGCGCGCCTGCGCCGCGCCCCGCAAGGACGGGCCCGGCACCTGGATTTCCGAAGACATCATCGCCGGCTATACCGGCCTGCACCGGATGGGCTACGCGCACTCGTCCGAGGTCTGGCTCGACGGCGAGCTGGTCGGCGGCGCCTATGGCGTGTGCATCGGCCGCATGTTCTATGGCGAGTCGATGTTCGCGCGCGTCTCCGACGCCTCGAAGGTCGCGCTCGCCTACCTGGTCGCCTTCCTGCGCGCACATGGCGTGCAGATGATCGACTGCCAGCAGGAGACCGGCCACCTGGCCTCGCTGGGTGCGGCGCCGATTCCGCGCAGCGTCTTCCTGCAGCACCTGCGCGCGGCGATCCGCGAGCCGGCCATCGGCCCCTGGGAAGTGACGCCACCGTTGACTACCTAACCGTGCGCGCCCTTCGCTTTCGTTAGAATAGGTTCATCACGTCGTCTCGAGAGTCCTGCATGACGCACCTTAATGACCTGCCCTTCTCCACGCTGCAGTTCTACACGACCGCGCCCTACCCCTGCAGCTATCTCGACGCGCGCCAGGCGCGCTCGCAGGTGGCCACGCCTTCGCACCTGATCAATGCCGACGTGTATTCCGAGCTCGTGAAGAACGGTTTTCGCCGCAGCGGCATCTTCACCTACCGGCCGTATTGCGACGGCTGCCAGGCCTGCATCCCGGTGCGCGTACGCTGCGCCGACTTCGCGCCGAACCGCGCCCAGCGCCGCGCCTGGAAACGCCACGAGAACCTGACCGCCATGGTGGCGAACCTGTCGTTCTCGGACGAGCACTACGCGCTCTACCTGCGCTACCAGACCACGCGCCACGTCGGCGGCGGCATGGACCAGGACAGCCGCGACCAGTACGCCCAGTTCCTGCTGCAAAGCCGGGTCAACACGCGGCTGGTCGAATTCCGCGAGCCCGACGGCCTGCTGCGCATGGTGTCGATCATCGACGTGCTGTCCGACGGCCTGTCCTCGGTCTATACCTTCTTCGATCCGGACGTGCCCGGCGCCTCCTTCGGCACCTACAACATCATGTGGCAGGTCGGCCAGGCGCGCGAGTTGGGGCTGCCCTTCGTCTACCTCGGCTACTGGATCGAGCAGAGCCCGAAGATGGCCTACAAGATCAATTTCCGTCCGCTGGAAGCGCGCATCGGCGGGAAATGGGGCGTCCTGGACCGGTAGGAGGCGGGTATCCGCAGCAATTGTCGATATGGCACACGCGCACGGTACAATATTGCGACCCTTTCTACGAGCGTTCCATGTCCGACAAACTCCTGTACACCCTCGCCCGCCCCCTGCTGTTCGCGCTGCCGCCTGAAACCGCCCACAACCTGACCCTGCCGGCGCTGCGCCGCGCCGCCGAGCGCGGCATGACCGGCATGTTCAAGAAACCGGCGCCGGACCCGCGCACCGTGATGGGCATCACCTTCCCGAACCCGGTGGGCCTCGCCGCCGGCCTCGACAAGGACGGCGCCTACATCGACGGCCTCGCCGCGCTCGGCTTCGGCTCGATCGAGATCGGCACCGTTACCCCGCGCGCCCAGGCCGGCAATCCGAAGCCGCGCATGTTCCGCCTGCCGGCCGCGCAAGGCATCATCAACCGCATGGGCTTCAACAATGGCGGCGTCGACGCGTTTGTCGCGAATGTACAAGCTTCGCGTTTCTATCAGGAGAAGCAGGGCGTGCTCGGCCTGAACATCGGCAAGAACGCCGACACGCCGATCGAGCGCGCGGCCGAGGATTACCTGCACTGCCTGCGCAAGGTCTATCCTTACGCCAGCTACGTCACGGTCAACATCTCCTCGCCCAACACCAAGAACTTGCGCCAGCTGCAGGGCGCATCGGAACTGGACGACCTGCTCTCGCAACTGAAGCTCGAACAGACCCGCCTGGCGGACGAAACCGGCCGCTACGTGCCGCTGGCCCTCAAGATTGCACCGGACATCGACGCCGACCAGATCCAGAACATCGCCGGCGCCCTCTTGCGTCACAAGATCGACGGCGTCATCGCCACCAACACCACGCTCAGCCGCAACCACGTCGCCGGCATGCGCCACGGTAAGGAAACCGGCGGCCTGTCGGGCGCGCCGGTGTTCGACCTGTCGAACATCGTGGTGCGCGAAATGAAGAAGGTGCTGGGCGACGCGGTGCCGATCATCGGCGTCGGCGGCATCCTGTCGGGGCTTGATGCGAAGGAAAAGATGGCGGCCGGCGCCCAGCTGGTGCAGCTGTACAGCGGCCTGATCTACCGCGGCCCGGCGCTGGTGCGCGAGTGCGCGGATGCGTTGAAGGCACAGTGAGGGGAACGTGATGGAACGCAAGCGGCTGGGACGCACGGACCTCGACGTATCGACCGTCTGCCTGGGTACGATGACCTTCGGCGAACAGAACACGGAGCTTGATGCCCACGCCCAGCTCGACTACGCGGTCGGGCGCGGCATCAACTTCATCGATACCGCCGAGATGTATCCGGTGATGGGCCGCGCCGAGACCCAGGGCGCGACCGAGCGCTACATCGGCAGCTGGCTGCAAAAACGCGGCCGCCGCGACGACCTGGTGATCGCCTCGAAAATCGCCGGCCCGAACGCGAACATGCGCTGGATCCGCGGCGCGTCGCACGACCTGGACGCGGCCAACGTGCGCGCGGCGGTGGAGACCAGTTTGCAGCGCCTGCAGACGGATTACATCGACCTTTATCAGGTCCACTGGCCGAGCCGGAACGTCCCGATCTTCGGTTCCAACAGCTTCAACCCGAAGCGCGAGCGCGACAGCGTGCCGATCGAGGAAACCCTGGGCGCGCTGGATGAACTGGTCAAGGCCGGCAAGATCCGCCACATCGGCGTCTCGAACGAAAGTCCCTGGGGCGTGTGCGAGTACGTGAAGCTGAGCGAAACGCGGGGCCTGCCGCGCATCGCGACCATCCAGAATCTGTACAACCTGACGGCGCGCGCTTTCGAGACCACCCTGCTCGACGAGGTGTGTTTCCGCGAAGAGGTCAGCCTGCTGGCCTACAGCCCGCTCGCCTTTGGCCAGCTGACGGCCAAGTACATCGACAACCCGAAGGCGCATGGGCGGCTGACGATCTTCCCGCCGAACTGGAGCCCGCGCTACGTGCGGCCGGAGGTGCTGGCGGCCACGCGCGAATATGCGGCGCTGGCGCGCGCGAATGGCTTGAGCCCGGCGCAGATGGCGCTGGCCTGGTGTTACTCGAGGTGGTTCGTGGGGTCGACCATCATCGGGGCGACCAATCTGGCGCAGTTGAAGGAAAACATCGATGCGGCGGAGATCGTGTTGTCGCGTGAGGTGACGGACGCGATCGATGCGATTCATGCGCGGATCACGAATCCGGGGCAGTAGGGTGGGGTCATTGAGGCCAGTGGCCTCAATGACCCCACCCTACGCCGCCACTTCCGCCTGCAGCGTCTTCTCGATATCCGAGCGCGTGAACCCGGGGGCGAAACGCTCGATGAAGTGGTAAGCGTAAGCCCGCAGGTACGCCCCGCGCCGCACGGCCAGGCGCGTCACGTTCGGCGCGAACAGGTGCGACGACTCGACCGCGCGCAGGCCGCGGTCGCGGCCGTGGTCGAAGGCCATCGAGGCGATGATGCCCACGCCCATCCCCAGCGACACGTATTGCTTGATGACGTCCGAATCCATGGCCGTCAGGACGATGTCCGGCGTCAGCCCGGCGCTGCGGAAGGCTTCGTCGATGTGGCCGCGGCCGGTGTAGCCGACGTCGTAGGTGATCAGCGGGTAGTTGGCCAGGTCTTCCAGCTTGAGCGGGGTGCTGCCCAGCAGCGGATGGCCATCCGGCGCCACCACCACGTGACTCCAGCGGTAGCACGGGAAGGACACCAGGTCCGGGAAGGCCGACAGGCCCTCGGTGGCGATGCCGATATCGGCGCGGCCCGACAGCACCCATTCGGCGATGTGTTCCGGCGCGCTCTGCTGCAGGGCAATGCGCACGTTCGGGAAGGCGTTGCGGAAGGACTGCACCACCTGCGGCAGCGCATAGCGCGCCTGGGTGTGGGTGACGGCGATCGTCAGCGTGCCGCTGTCCTGGGCCGCGTATTCCTGGCTGGCCTGGGCCAGGTTCTCGGCTTCCACCAGCAGGCGTTCGACGATCTTGAGGATGCCCTTGCCCGGCGCGGTGAGGCCGGTCAGGCGCTTGCCGTTGCGCTCGAAGATGACGACGCCGAGCTCTTCCTCGAGCTCGCGGATCTGGCGCGACACGCCGGGCTGCGAGGTGAACAGCGCGTTGGCGACGTCGGTCAGGTTGAAGTTGCGGCGCGCGGCCTCGCGGACCGAGCGCAGCTGCTGGAAGTTCATATGCCGCCTCCTTCGTCGACGAACACCTCGATGCGGCGCGGACGCACGCTCAGGGTCTCGCCTTCCTTCAGGCCCAGGCGCGCGAAGCGCTCGTTCGGGATCACGGCCTCGATCAGCCCCTTGGTATCCAGACGTTCGAGGTCGAGCTGGGCCAGCGGGCCGATCGCATGGGCGCGGCGCAGCTTGACGGCGATGCCCGGCTGGCCTGGCGCATAGCGCTCCACGTCCAGGTCGTGCGGACGGACGTAGCCGATGCCTTCGGCATTCGTCACGCCGTTCAGGCTGGGCGCGTCGAACAGGGCGTCGCCGCTGGCCAGCACGCCTTCGTGCACGCGGCCGTGGAACAGGTTCACGTTGCCCAGGAAGCCGTAGACGAAAGGCGACGCCGGCTGGTTGTACACGCTTTCGGGCGTGCCCAACTGCTCGACGCGGCCCTTGTTCATCAGGACCACCTGGTCGGCCACTTCCAGCGCTTCTTCCTGGTCGTGGGTGACGAAGATCGAGGTGACGTGCAGCTCGTCGTGCAGGCGGCGCAGCCAGCGGCGCAGTTCCTTGCGCACCTTGGCGTCCAGCGCGCCGAAGGGTTCGTCGAGCAGCAGCACGCGCGGCTCCACGGCGAGCGCGCGCGCCAGGGCGATGCGCTGGCGCTGGCCACCGGACAGTTGCGGCGGGGAGCGATCGGCGATCCAGTCGAGCTGCACCAGTTCCAGCAGTTGCTTGACCTTGGCGCGGATCTGGTCCTCGGAGGGGCGTTCCTTGCGCGGCTTCACGCGCAGGCCGAAGGCGACGTTCTCGAACACGGTCATGTGCTTGAACAGCGCATAGTGCTGGAACACGAAGCCGACCTGGCGCTCGCGCACGTGGCGGTGCGAAGCATCCTGGCCGTCGAGCAGGACCGAGCCGGAGTCCGGATGCTCGAGGCCCGCGATGATGCGCAGCAGCGTGGTCTTGCCGCAGCCCGAAGGGCCGAGCAAGGCGGTCAGCTGGCCGTCCGGGAATTGCAGCGAAACGTCGTCGAGCGCGGTGAACTGGCCGAACTGTTTGCGGATGTGTTGGACTTCGATCGTCATTGCGCGTGCTCCGTATTGCCGGCGTCGCTACTCCTGGACTGGTGCAGGCGCCATTCGATAAAGGTCTTGACGGCCAGCGTTACCAGCGCCAGCAGCGCCAGCAGGGATGCGATCGCGAACGCGGCCGTGAAGTTGTATTCGTTGTAGAGGATTTCCACCTGCAGCGGCATGGTGTTGGTCTCGCCGCGGATGTGGCCCGAAACCACCGACACCGCGCCGAACTCGCCCATCGCGCGCGCATTGCACAGGATGACCCCGTACAGCAGGCCCCACTTGATGTTCGGGAGCGTTACGCGCCAGAAGGTCTGCCAACCGTTCGCGCCCAGCACCAGGGCCGCCTCTTCCTCCTCGGTGCCCTGCTGCTGCATCAGCGGGATCAGCTCGCGCGCCACGAACGGGAAGGTGATGAACACGGTTGCCAGCACGATGCCAGGCACCGCGAACAGGATCTTGATGTCGTGCGCGGCCAGCCATTCGCCGAACCAGCCCTGGGCGCCGAACAGCAGCACATAGATCAGGCCGGCGATCACCGGGGACACCGAGAACGGCAGGTCGATCAGGGTCAGCAGCACGCTTTTGCCGCGGAAGTCGAACTTGGCGATGGCCCAGGCCGCGGCCACGCCGAACACCAGGTTCAGCGGCACTGAAATGCCGGCGGCGATCAGGGTCAGCTTGATGGCCGAGATCGCATCCGGATCGAGGATCGACTCGACGTAGGTGTCCCAGCCGCGCTTGAGCGCTTCGGTGAACACGGCGACCAGCGGCACGAACAGGAACAGGGTCAGGAAGGTCAGTGCGACGGCGATCAGCGCCCAGCGCACCCAGTTCGGCTCGAAGGTATTGGTCTTCGGCGCGCGCAGGTTACGCGGCGCCACGACGGTGGGTTTGTCAAGTACTGCGCTCATTTCTTGCCCGCCCGTTTGCGCGTCCATGCCTGGAGCAGGTTGATGGTGAGGAGCAGGATGAACGAGATGATCAGCATCACGACCGCGATCGCGGTGGCGCCGGCATAGTCGTACTGCTCCAATTTGGTGATGATGAACAGCGGCGTGATCTCGGACACCATCGGCAGGTTGCCGGCGATGAAGATGACCGAACCGTATTCGCCGGTGGCGCGGGCAAAGGCCAGCGCGAAGCCGGTCAGCAGGGCCGGCACGATCGACGGCAGGATCACGCGGAAGAAAGTCTGCAGGGGGCTCGCGCCCAGGCTGGCCGCGGCTTCCTCCAGCTCGCGCTCGGCCTCTTCCAGCACCGGCTGCACGGTGCGCACCACGAACGGCAGGCCAATGAAGGTCAGTGCGACGACCACGCCGAGCGGCGTGAACGCGACCTTGATGCCGAGTTCGGCCAGGTATTTGCCGATCCATCCGTTCGAGGAATACAGGGCCGTCAGGGTAATGCCGGCCACCGCGGTCGGCAGCGCGAACGGCAGGTCGACCAGGGCGTCGACGAAGCGCTTGCCCGGAAACTTGTAGCGCACCAGCACCCAGGCGACGATGCCGCCGAAGACGACGTTGAGCGCGGCGCCGATCAGCGAAGCGCCAAAGGTCAGCTTGTAGGATGCGACCACGCGCTCGGAGGTGACGGCGCTCCAGAAGGCTTCCCAGCTCATGGTGAAGGTCTTGAGGAAGACGGCCGAGAGCGGGATCAGCACGATCAGTGCGAGGTAAAAGATCGTGAACCCGAGCGACAGCCCGAAGCCGGGAATGACCCGGCCGGGTGCGCGTGCTTGCGGGATGGAAGTCATGGGGTGCCTTATTACATTTTCTTCTAACAGGCTGACATATTCTCACGCAATATTCATAATACAAACGAAGGAATCTTCATTTGCATAGACGAATTACGCTATTAGCGGGCTGAACTTCATACGTGCGGGCAATCGCTTAATAGATCAGTTTTGCCGCCACGCCGGTCAGGGTCATCGCCAGCAGCGCGCGCAGGAAACGTTCCGGCACCTTGCGCGCCAGCATGGAACCAAGGGTGATGCCGGGCAGCGAGCCGACCAGCAGGGTCAGCAGCAGCATCCAGTCGATCGAACCCAGCCACCAGTGGCCGAAGGCGGCGATCGCGGTCAGCGGCACCGCGTAGGCGATGTCGGTGCCGGCAACTTCGGCGGGAGTCAGTTTCGGATAGAGCATTACCAGGAGGGTCGCACCGATGGCGCCGGCGCCGATCGAGGAAATGGTGACCAGCACGCCGAGCACCGCGCCGGAAAGGATGGTCGCGGCGGCGAGTGCCCTGCCCTGCAACTGACGCTCCGGATGGGCGTTGATCCAGGCCAGCATGCGGCGCCGGAACAGCAGCGCGACCACGGTCAGCATGACCGAGCCGGCGATCGAATAGCGGATGAGCTGGCCGATCTCGGCGTCGAGCGCGCCGTAGTGGCGCAGCCACAGCGTGGCGGCCAGGGCGGCCGGCAGTGCGCCCAGGCAGAGGCGGCGCACGATGGCCCAGTTGACCGTGTTGTTGAAGCGGTGGGTAATGGTGCCGGCGCCCTTCGTGATCGAGGCGAAGGCCAGGTCGGTGCCGACGGCGACCGTCGGCGAGACGCCGAACAGCAGCGTCAGCAGCGGCGTCATCAGCGACCCGCCGCCGACGCCCGTCATGCCTACCAGGAGACCGACCCCGAAGCCGGCCGTAATGTATGTCATCAACATGCTGTACCCTCAAGTGAACCCAAGAGTAAGCCGGGTCAGCCGTTGGACAAACGACAGCTTCCTTATTTGCTTATGCGTGCAGCGGGGATGGTGATGCGGAGGGGGTGCCGGGAGGCGGCGGATCGATATGCGTTTTTCGTAGGGTGGGCACTTGTGCCCACGCGGGATCACCGCCCGATGCCACGCGGCTTTACCGGGACCCCCACGCACGTGGACGTGGCGGTAATGTTCCGATATGCCAGCTTCGTACCGCGTGGGTTCAAGAACCCACCCTACACCCTTCGATCGCCGTTGCGGCCGATCAAAGGGCGCGGACGTTGGCTAGCTGCTTACTTGTTCGGCTGCGGCGTCAAGCGCAGGTAAGGACGCGGCGCCGTGTAGCCCTTCGGATACTTCTGCTTGAGCTGCTCCGGATCCTGGACGGTCAGCGGGATGATGACGTCGTCGCCATCCTTCCAGTTGCCCGGCGTGGCCACGGTGTAGCCGTCGGTCAGCTGCAGGGCGTCGATGACGCGCAGCACTTCGTCGAAGTTGCGGCCGGTGCTCATCGGGTAGGTGATGGTCAGGCGGATCTTCTTGTTCGGGTCGATCACGAACAGCGAACGCACGGTGGCGGTGGCCGACTGTTCCGGGTGGATCATGTCGTACAGGCTGGACACCGACTTGTCGGCGTCGGCGATGATCGGGAAGCCGACCACGGTCTGCTGGGTTTCCTCGATGTCCTTGATCCAGTTGCGGTGCTGCTCGGCCGGGTCGACCGACAGCGCGATCGCTTTCACGTTGCGCTTGTCGAATTCGGGTTTGAGCTTGGCGGTCAGGCCCAGTTCGGTGGTGCAGACCGGGGTGAAGTCGGCCGGGTGCGAGAACAGCACCACCCAGGAGTCGCCCGCCCATTCGTGGAAGCGGATGCGGCCGATGCTGGAATCCTGCTCGAAATCGGGTGCGGTATCGCCGAGGCGTAAGCTCATGGTTTTCTCCATAGTGAAGGACAAGGATGTGCGGCGTCACCATGGCGCCGCACTGACAATTCAGCCATTGTGCGGCATTTTTAGCAAGCTTGCCGGGCTGTCACGCAAACCGGTTGTAGAGCACCGTGCCCCAGGTGATGGCCGCCAGCACGACGGAAAGGCCGACGGCGGCGCTGCCGAAATCCTTGGCGTTCTTCGACAATGGATGGCGTTCGAGCGAGATCCGGTCGACCACGGCCTCGAAGGCCGAATTGATCAGCTCGACGATCAGCACCAGCAGCAACACCCCGACCAGGACCAGGCGCTCGAAAGCCGAGACCGGCAGCACGAAGGCGAAGATCACGCCGAGCACGAACACCAGCAGTTCCTGGCGGAAGGCATGCTCGATGCGCCAGGCCGTCACCAGCCCCTGGATCGAATAACTGGACGCGTTGATGATGCGACGGAACCCGCCTTTACTCTTGAATTCGCTGACCGGATCTTCCATTTCATTTCTAACTGGACATATGAAGTTGTCATTATGCCTGTTCCCTTGCATGCCGGGGCCTCCCGCCATTAGATGCTGGGCACTAGCGAATCCGCCGACGCTTTTTCGCATTATGGTATAAAGTAGAGACGATACTGCACTGCACCAACCACATCATGAAAATCGACACCCTTGAACCAGCCAAGACCTCGATCCAGGTGATTGAACGCATGGTCGCGCTGCTCGATGCGCTGGCAAACTATCCGGACCCGGTCAGCCTGAAGGAGCTCTCCAAGGTATCGGGCCTGCACCCTTCCACCGCGCACCGCATCCTGAACGACATGGTGGTGACCCGTTTCGTCGACCGCGTCGAGCCGGGCACCTACCGCCTCGGCATGCGCTTGCTGGAACTGGGCAACGTGGTCAAGAGCAGGCTGTCGGTGCGCGAAGCGGCGCTGGACTTCATGCGCAACCTGCACAAGAAGACCCAGCAGACGGTCAACCTGTCGGTACGCCAGGGCGACGAGATCGTCTACATCGACCGCGCCTTCTCCGAGCGTTCCGGCATGCAGGTGGTGCGCGCGATCGGCGGCCGTGGTCCGCTGCACCTCACCTCGACCGGCAAGCTGTTCCTGTCGGTGGACGAGCCGAAGGCGATCCGGGCCTATGCGACCCGCACCGGCCTGGCTGGCCACAACAAGAATTCGATCACCGATTTGGCCAAGCTCGAACGCGAACTCAGCCTGGTCCGGGCGCGCGGCTATGCGCGCGACAACGAGGAACTGGAGCTGGGGGTACGCTGCATGGCCGCCGGCATCCATGACGACAGCGGGAGATTGGTGGCCGGCCTGTCGATCTCGGCACCGGCCGACCGCCTGCAGGAAGAATGGCTCGACGACCTGGTGCAGACCGCCGGGCAGATCTCGGCCACTCTGGGCTTCCGCCCCGCCTCCGCAGCCTGAGCGCCTGACAACGCCCTCATGGCTGCGTTGCATTGTCTCGCCGTACATGCGTACTGTCTTCGACAATGCGCCTTGCCCTGAGGGCGTTGTCAGACGCTCTGCTTGTCAGCGCTTCTGGAGCACCGTCGCCGCCGACACGGTCGAGAACGAGGTGTGGGTCGTCTCGCTGGCGGTCGCCGGCGTGGCGGCATGTGCTGCCGGAACGATGCTGTCGGGCGTCAGCGCTTCGAGCCAGCGACGCATGCGGCCGGCATCGGCGGTCCGCGACATCTTGCCTTTCGAATCCAGGAACACCATGATCACGTTGCGGCCCTGGATCATCGCCTGCATCACCAGGCAGCGTCCCGCCTCGTTGATGAAGCCGGTCTTCTGCAGGCCGATGTTCCAGTCGGGCAGCGCCACCAGGTAGTTCGTGTTTGCATAGCGCATCGGGCGGCCGCTCGCCTCGACCACCCAGTTCGGATCGGTCGAGTACTGGCGCAGCAGCGGCTTCTGGTGGGCAAAGGCGACCAGCTTGGCAAGGTCGCGCGCGCTCGAGACGTTCTGGCTCGACAGGCCGCTGGAATCGACGTAGCGGGTATCGTTCATGCCCAGTTCCTTCGCCTTGGCATTCATGGCGGCCACGAAAGCGCCGATGCCGCCCGGATAATTGCGGCCCAGCGCGGACGCGGCCCGGTTCTCGGAACTCATCAGGGCGATGTGCAGCAGGTTGCCGCGGGTCATGCGTGCGCCGACGGGCAGGCGCGAGCTGCTGTACTTGAGGCGGTCGACGTCGGCATTCGTGATCGTCAGCATCTCGTTCAGGTCCTGTCCGGCCTCGACGACGACCAGTCCGGTCATCAGCTTGGTGATCGAGGCGATCGGCAGCGGGACGTTGGCGTTCTTTTCGAACAGGACTTCCGAACTGTTCTGGTCCAGAACCAGGGCGACGTTCGAGCGCAGCGACAGCGGGTCGTCCGTCTTGTGCAGGCCGGCCAGATCGCCGGCGGTACGCATCGCCGCGACGGTCGGGGCGGCCTTGCGCACCACCTGGTAGGTGACGCGGCGCTTGCCGTTGACCTTGGTCACCCGGCGCACCATGCGCTGGCGGCTGCCGTCGGCGGCCTGCGCCACGTCCTGGCGCTTGGCGCGCCTGGTCTTGGCCGCGGCCTTCTTCTTGACCGGCTTCTTCTTGACGGCCTGCCGCTTCTGCTTGGCCGAGCTGGCCTGGCTTCCCGCGCCGGCGCCCGCGGCGGAGGCCGGCTCCGCCACCAGGAACAGCGATACCAGGATGGCCAACGCAAGCTTAATCATGTGCACTCCCTTGCATATGAAACTGATGAGTCATGACTCAAGTGTAGCCGTGTCGAACTCAAGCACAAGCACATTTAACACTGTCATCATCATTTTGCCCCACTTCAATGGCTTGCGGCGCGCGGCGCGGTCCAGAAAATTCCCTTTCGATTCAATTGTGTACGTGGTGCAACATGTCATTTCACAAAGTGCACGAAGGAAGCCAGCGGCTCGCGTTCGGTAACGAGCGAGTTTTCAATTTTTCCCGGATCGGCCCAGCCCAGCGCCATGCCGCAGACCACGGTCTCGTTGGCGGGCAAGTGCAGTTGCTCGGCAATGATGCGGTGATACTGGGTGAAGGCCGCCTGCGGGCAGGTATCGAGCCCGCGTCCGCGCGCCGCCACCATGATGTTCTGCAAAAACATGCCGTAATCGAGCCAGGAGCCCTGCTCCATCACGCGGTCGATCGTGAAGATCAGGCCGACCGGGGCATCGAAGAAACGGAAATTGCGCGCATGCTGGGCCGCCATGCCGGCTTTGTTGTCGCGCGTCAAACCCAGCAGGCTGTACAGATCCCAGCCGACCTTGCGCCGGCGGTCGATGAAGGGCGAAACCCACTCGCGCGGGTAGTAGGCATATTCCTCGGTGTGCTGGCGCGACAGCTCCGGGTCAAGGTGCACGGCGAGGATCGCGTTCGACAGCGCGGTGCGCGCCTGCCCGGTCAGCACGTAGACCTTCCACGGCTGGGTGTTCGTGCCCGAGGGCGCGCGCGCGGCCACTTCGAGGATTTTCTCGATGTCTTCCTGCGCAACGGGGCGGTCGAGGAAGGCGCGGATCGAACGGCGCGACGTGATGGCGGCGTCGACCGCTTCCTGCTGCTGGCTTGAAATCATGAAGTCTCCTTTTTCTTGACGACGAATGCGACACCGGCAACGGCGACCGCCATGCCCGCCAGCCCGAGCAGGCCGAGGGCCTCGCCGAACAGCAGCCAGGCCATGATAGCGGTCGTCGGCGGGGTCAGGTAGAGCAGGCTCGTCACCTCGGTGGCGGCGCTGCGGCTGATCAACCGGAACAGCAGGAAGATCGCGCCGATCGACAGCGCGAACACCGACCACAGCAAGGCGCCAAGAAAGTGGATATTCCACTCTACCTTTGACAACGAAAAGTCCAACTGTTCCAGAACGATCGCGAGCGGCAGCAGTACCGCCACCGTGGCTGCGAACTGGATCACGGTCCCGGTGCGCAGGTCGAACTGCGGGCAATAGCGCTTCTGGTACATGGTGCCGGCGGTAATCGACAGCAGCGCCAGCACGCAGTACAGGATGGGAGCCAGGGACAGGCCAGCGAGGTCGATCTTGGCATATACCACCAGGGCGACGCCGAGCAGGCCGAGCGCCAGTCCCAGCCATTGGCGCGGCAGCACGCGCTCGCCGATCAGCGGCGCGGCCACGGCGGTGAGGATCGGCTGCATGCCGACAATGAGCGCGGACAGCCCGGCCGGCATGCCGATCTTGATCGCGCTCCAGACGCCGCCGAGGTAGCCCGCCTGCAGCAGCAGGCCGGCAACGGCGACGTGCCAGATCCGCCCGCTCGGCCAGGGCGCGCGCCAGAGCAGCACGATGGGAACCAGCACCACCAGCACACCCAGGCAGCGCAGGATCAGGAAGGTGAGCGGCGGCGCATACGGCAGGCCGTATTTGGCCGCGATGAAGCCAGTGCTCCACAGCACGACGAAAAACAGCGGCAGCGGCGCCAGCCAGGGTTGGACGGGACGTGCAGCGCCTGAGGTGGCGGTCGATGGGGCCATGGTGGTCATAGGTGGCGCGGTGGGCCGTGGGCTGGCGTAAACGACAAGTCTAGCACGGGCGGCCTGAACATTTTTTCGAGCTGGAAAAAGGCAGGCGGATGGCCGAATTGCTGGCAAAGCGATCAGTAAACTTGTTCATAAGTATTTCATTCGATGCAAGAAAACAACAAAGCTTGTCTGTATGGTGCATCGCACCAAAAACGCTTGACCTGCCCGCCAAAGTGAGGAAAAATTCGCTCTGTTGCGGTGCACAATACCTTCGATGCACCGGCCAGCCTTCCCGCTTCACCGGTCCCAGCAGCATCATCCACATAACGTCTTGTTTGGAGAACCACATGTTTGCAATCCCTGAGCAGTTCTCGAATGCCACCAAAGCAAACCTCGAATCGCAATTCGCCCTGCTGTCCTCGCTGACGTCGAAGACCTTCGAAAGCATGGAAAAACTGGTGGAACTCAACATCGCCACCGCCCGCGCCACCCTGTCGGACAACTCGACCGCCGCCCGCCAGCTGCTGTCGGCCAAGGACCCGCAGGAATTCTTCCAGCTGTCCGCTTCCCAGGCCCAGCCGACCGCCGAGAAGGCCCTGTCGTACAGCCGCCAGCTGGCTTCGATCGCCACCGGCACCGGCGCCGAATTCTCGAAGGCCGCCGAAAGCCAGATCGTCGAAGCCAACCGCAAGGTCATCGCCCTGGTGGACGAAGTAAGCAAGAACGCCCCGGCCGGTTCGGAGACCTTCGTTGCCGCCGTCAAGACCGCGATCAGCAACGCCAACGCCGGCTACGAGCAGTTCAGCAAGACCACCAAGCAAGCGGTCGAAGCCATGGAACACAACATGAATGCGGCCATGTCGCAGTTCTCGAACGTCGCCGCCAAGGCGCCGGCCGCCGCCGCCAACGCCGCTTCGGCTGCCGCAGCCTAAGCTTCGCACAGCAATAAATAAGCGGGGCCGGTTGACGATGTCAGCCGGCCCCGTTTGCGTTCACACGTAGGGTGGGCACCCTGTGCCCACCGGAACGATGATCAGTGTTCCAGCGACTGCATCCGGCGACGCTGACAACCCTTCACAGAGAAGAAGCCGACCCGCGCCTCGCGCTGGTACTGTCAAGGCCATCGATGACGCCAGCTTCCGCGTGGGCACGGGGTGCCACCCTACGGTTACCGCCTGTATCCGACAGCGGCGCCAGCTCGTTCTTCCGGTCTATTCCCCCAGATACGCCGCCTGCACGCGCGGATCGTGCAGCATGTCCGCCGCCGGGCCGCTCATCGTGATCGATCCCGATTCCATCACGTAGCCGCGGTGCGCGGCCTGCAGCGCCAGCTTGGCGTTCTGCTCGACCAGCAGCATGGTGATGCCCTGCTGCGAGACGTCGCGGATCACCTCGAAGATCTTCTCGACCATGATCGGCGCCAGGCCCATCGAGGGCTCGTCGAGCAGCAACAGGGTCGGATGGCACATCAGCGCGCGTGCCATGGCCAGCATCTGCTGCTCGCCGCCGGAGAGCGTACCGGCCAGCTGGCTCGACCTTTCTTTCAGGCGCGGGAACACCGCATACCACTTCTCGATGTCGGCCTCGACGCCCGCCTTGTCGTCGCGCGTAAATGCGCCCATCAGCAGGTTCTCGTGGATCGACATGCGGGTGAACACCCCACGCCCTTCCGGCACCATGGCCAGCTTGCGCTGCACCAATTGGAAGGACTGGCGGCCTTTCAACGGCTCGCCGAGATAGGAAATCGTGCCCTCGACTTTCGCCGTCGGCAGCGTGCCAGTGATCGCCTTCAGGGTGGTGGTCTTGCCGGCGCCGTTGGCGCCGATCAGGGTGACCAGCTCGCCCCGGTTCACTTCCAGGTCGATGCCCTTGACCGCCTTGATGCCGCCGTAGGCGACCTGCAGGCCCTCGATCTTCAGGATGTTGTCGCTCATCAGTGAGCACCTCCCAGGTAGGCCGCGATCACCGCCGGATCCTTCTGGATCTCGGCCGGGGCTCCTTCGGCGATGCGCTTGCCGTATTCGAGCACGGTGATGCGGTCGCACAGGCCCATCATCAGTTTCACGTCGTGCTCGATCAGGAGCACGGTCTTGCCTTGCGACTTGATCTTCACCAGCAGTTCGCGCAGCGCCAGCTTCTCGGTGGCGTTCATGCCGGCCGCCGGCTCGTCCAGGGCCAGCAGTTGCGGCTCGGTCGCCAGTGCGCGGGCGATTTCCAGGCGCCGCTGGTCGCCATAGGACAGGTATTTCGCGGTGCGGTGGGCGAACTGGCCGATGCCGACGAAGTCGAGCAGCTCCTGGGCCCTGGCGCGGATCCCCGCCTCTTCCTCGCGCGCCGCCTTGTGGCGGAAGATGGCGCCGAACACGCCCTGCTTCGTGCGCACGTGGCGCCCGACCATCACGTTCTCCAGCGCGCTCATCTCGCCGAACAGGCGGATGTTCTGGAAGGTGCGCGCGATGCCGGCCTTGGCCACCGCGTGCGGCGCGGAAGGCGAATAGGGCTTGCCGCCCAGTTCGAACGTGCCGCTGTCCGGCTGGTACAGCCCGGTGATCACGTTGAAGAAGGTGGTCTTGCCGGCGCCGTTCGGGCCGATCAGGCCAACGATTTGCCCGCGCTCGATGCGGATGGCGACGTCGGTCAGCGCCTGCAGGCCGCCGAAGCGTTTGTTTACACCTGAAATGTTCAGCAGGACCTCGCTCATGCCTTGGCCTCCTCTTCGTCCTCGCGCGCCAGGGCCGCGTTCGGGCGCTCCTCCTTGTTCGGCGACGGCCACAGGCCCGCCGGACGCACCAGCATGATGCCGACCAGCGCCAGGCCGTAGAGCAGCTGGCGCAGCACCTCGGCCTCGACGATCTTTTCTCCGAACAGCGCGACCTGGGCCGGCTCGACCACGTGGCGCAGGATTTCCGGCAAGGCCGCGAGCAGCACGCCGCCCAGCACCACGCCCGGAATATGGCCGATCCCGCCCAGCACCACCATCGCCAGCACGGCGATCGATTCGGTCAGTGCGAACGATTCCGGCGAGACAAAGCCCTGGAAGGCGGCGAACATGGCGCCGGCCACGCCGCCGAAGGAAGCGCCCATCGAGAACGCCAGCAGCTTGACGTTGCGGGTATTGATGCCCATTGCCTTGGCCGCGATCTCGTCCTCGCGGATCGCGACCCAGGCGCGGCCCAGGCGCGAATGCTGCAGGCGGCTGGTGATGAAGATGGTGGCGATGCACAGGCCCAGGAACAGGAAGTAGTAAGCATTCACTGACGGAATCCCGTAGCCGCCGATGTAGACCGTCGACTGCGACCCGGCCTCGCCCGCCAGCGACACGCCGAAGAAGCGGATCGGGTCGATCATGTTGATGCCTTGCGGGCCGTTGGTGATGTTGATCGGCTCGATCAGGTTGTTCATGAAGATGCGGATGATCTCGCCGAAGCCGAGCGTCACGATGGCGAGGTAGTCGCCGCGCAGCTTCAGGGTCGGCGCCCCCAGCAGCGCGCCGAACAGGGCCGCGACCAGGGCCGCGAGCGGCACGATCGCCCATACCGACAGGTGGATGCCCTCCTGCTGGATTTCCGGGCCGAGCACGGCCACCAGCCACTCGCCCAGCGCCGGATAGTTGTAGACCACCGACTCGAGCAGGGCCGCGAACTGGGGCGAGGCGAACAGGCCGGTGAGATAGGCGCCGACGGCGAAGAAGGCGATGTAGCCGAGGTCGAGCAGGCCGGCGAAGCCGACCACGATGTTCAGGCCCAGCGCCAGCATGATGTAGAGCAGCGCCAGGTCGATGATGCGGACCCAGGAGTTGCCGTACTGCGAGGCGAAGAAGGGAAAGGCGAGCATCACGGCCAGCAGCAGGAGCATGTTGATGCGGGCCTGGCGTCGCAGGTGCGGGGCCGGATGCTGGAGGTCGAAAGTCAGCAGGGACATGTCGGCTCCTTACGCGCGGTCGGCAACGCGTTCGCCCATGATGCCGGACGGGCGCACCGTCAGCACCAGGATCAGCACCACGAAGGCGAAGATGTCCTGGTAGTGGCTGCCGAGGAAGCCGCCGGTGAATTCGCCGATGTAGCCGGCGCCCAGCGCTTCGATGATGCCCAGCAGCAGGCCACCGATCATGGCGCCATAAATATTGCCGATCCCGCCCAGCACCGCGGCGCAGAATGCCTTCAGGCCCGGCAGCACGCCCATGGTGAAGGTGACCGACGCATAGTTGGCGCCCACATCACGCCGGCCACGGCCGCCAGCGCGGCGCCGATGGCGAAGGTGGCGACGATCACGCGGTTCGAATCGACGCCCATCAGGCCGGCCACGCGCGGGTTCTCGGCCACGGCGCGCATTGCCCGGCCCATCTTGGTGCGCTCGACCAGCAGCACCAGGGCAACCATGGCCAGCGCGGCCAGCACCAGCAGCAGCACCTGGGTTTGCGAAATCATCGCGCCGCCGATCATGATCGGCTCGGACGAGAGCAGTTGCGGGAAAGGCAGCGGGCTGCGGCCCCAGAACGGCATCGCCATCACGACGGTCTGCAGCAGGATCGAGACCCCGATCGCGGTGATCAGGGGCGCCAGGCGCGGCGCGTTGCGCAGGCGGCGGTAGGCGACGCGCTCGATCAGCACGTTGACCAGCATCGCGACGGGAATCGCACCGAGGATGGCGATCGCCAGCTGGAAGTAGCCCGGCAGGCCGGGGAAGTGGGCGTCCAGCAGTTGCAGGATCGACAGGCCGACCATGGCGCCGATCATCAGGACGTCGCCGTGGGCGAAGTTAATGAGGTTGAGCACCCCGTAGACCATCGTGTACCCAAGCGCGACCAGTGCATACATGCTGCCTAGCACCAGCCCG
Source organism: Massilia sp. (assembly GCA_003484545.1). Lineage (GTDB taxonomy): Bacteria > Pseudomonadota > Gammaproteobacteria > Burkholderiales > Burkholderiaceae_D > Telluria. The sequence goes on from DNCF01000274.1 coordinate 20,243, forward strand.
TTGAGTAACTGCTGGACAAAAGTCTCCATCGTTTCCGCTGCCTCTTTCTTTCGATAACAAAAACGGCACTTCGACGTTCCCGAAGTGCCGCTGCGTGGCTGACGTTATTTCGGGACCCATGGACTGCCTCCGGCATTCCATGGGTCCATGTGTCCGTGTAGCCTTTATTCACCGCGACCGCAGACTGCCTCCCTTTACGGAAGAACAGTTGCCAAGACAAAAATTCCGAGCGTCGCCATCATAGCGAGCTTTTTGCGAAACGAACAACGGAAAAATTGTTGCGGCGCTCCTTTGTTATCGAAAGAACAGCAGGGTTTACGCGACGTCGGCGCGTACGCCGTCCAGGCCTTTCGGCAGCGGGAAGGTGACGTTCTCTTCCACGCCCTCGAGCGCGCGCACGCTGGCCGCGCCGAGCGACTTCAGGCGGTCGATCACGGCCTGCACCAGCACCTCGGGCGCCGAGGCGCCGGCGGTGACGCCGATGCGCTTCTTGCCGGCGATCCAGGCCGGGTCGATCTTGCCGGCGTCGTCGACCATGTAGGCCGGCGTGCCCATCTTCTCGGCCACTTCGCGCAGGCGGTTCGAGTTCGAGCTGTTCGGGCTGCCGACCACGACCACGACTTCCACCTGCGGCGCCATGAACTTCACGGCTTCCTGGCGGTTGGTGGTGGCGTAGCAGATGTCGCCCTTCTTCGGCTCGATGATGTTCGGGAAGCGCTTCTTCAACGCGGCGATGATGTCCAGCGTGTCGTCGACCGACAGCGTGGTCTGCGACACGTAAGCCAGCAGTTCGGGATTGGCGACCTGCAGCTGCTCGACGTCCTCGACGGTCTCGACCAGGTGCATGCCCTCTTCCGCCTGACCCATCGTGCCCTCGACTTCCGGGTGGCCCTGGTGCCCGATCATGATGATCTCGGCGCCCTGCTTGCGCATCTTCGACACTTCCACGTGCACCTTGGTGACCAGCGGGCAGGTGGCGTCGAAAATCTTCAGGCCGCGCGCCTCGGCTTCGGCGCGCACGGCCTTCGAGACGCCGTGGGCCGAGAACACCAGCGTGTTGCCGGCCGGGACATCATCGAGCTCCTCGATGAAGATCGCACCCTTGTTGCGCAGGTCGGCCACGACGTAGGCGTTGTGGACAATCTCGTGGCGCACGTAGATCGGCGCGCCGAACTGGCTCAATGCGCGCTCGACGATCTCGATGGCACGGTCGACGCCGGCGCAGAAGCCGCGCGGCTGGGCAAGCAGAATCTCGTTTTCCATGGTGTTCCCTTTACAGGACCGAAATCAGTTTCACTTCGAATTGCAGGGCCTGGCCGGCCAGCGGATGGTTGAAATCGAACAGCGCGCTGTCGTCGCGCATTTCCAGCAGCACGCCGGCGAAGCGGCCGCCCTTCGGCGCATTGAATTCGATCAGCTCGCCAACCTTGTAGTCGGCATCCGGCACCGAGTTTTCTTCCAGGGTCGCCTTCGACACCGGCTGGATCAACTCGGGATTACGGTCGCCGAAGGCTTCCTGCGCGCTCAGCGCAAAGGTTTCGTGGGCGCCTTCCGGCAGGCCGATCAGGCGCTGCTCAAGGAAGGGCGCCAGCTGACCCTGGCCCAGCAGCAAGGTTGCCGGGGTACCGTTGAAGGTGGTGATCAGGTCGGCGCCACCGGCAATGGCGAGCCGGTAATGCAGGGTCAGGTAGGACGATTCGTTGACGACGGCGGGAGAGGCGTTGGACATGTTCGTTTCGAGTAGCAGGCAGGCCTGTTGCAGGCAAACCGCTATTGTAAGCCACCACCGCCCTTCCCGCCGCCGGGCGCCGCTTTTTTCGGCAGCAGCGGGGCTGCCGGAAATCGTTTCAGGCCCGACTGTCGTGTCGGCGCATCGGCATGCTTGCCCGACCAGGTGCAGGTCGAGGAACCGCTGGGCGAACCAGTCGCCCGGGACGATTGCGCGGGCACGGCACCCATCCTGTCTTGCGTCCCGCCCCACCAGGTGCTACCGTTGCCGCGCGGCCGTCCGGCCGCCTTTCCTGGAGCGCCGCGGTGGACGACGAAACGCAATACGAATACGTGGGATTCTGGGCGCGCGTCGGCGCTGCGCTGATCGATACGCTGTTGATGTTTTTCCTGACGCTGCCGCTGCTCCTCATGCTGTACGGCCCGGAATACTGGGACAGCACAAGCCTGTTCCAGGGGCCGGCCGACATCCTGATTTCGTACGTGCTGCCGGCAATCGCCGTGATCGCCTTCTGGGTGGCGCGCGGCGCGACGCCGGGCAAGATGGCGATCTCGGCCCAGGTGGTCGATGCCCGCACCGGCAACAAGCCGGCGCTCGGCCAGTCGATCGGCCGTTATCTCGGCTACTACGTCTCGACGATTCCGCTCGGCCTGGGCTTGCTGTGGGTCGCGATCGATCCGAAAAAGCAGGGTTGGCACGACAAGCTGGCGGGCACTGTCGTGATCCGTCGCAAGCGGCCGCCCGCGCAGCCGGTGCGTTTCGAACGACAGCCCTGACCGCTCCAGGCGCGGCGGCGCAGCGTGCGCACATGCGCGCCAGATCAGAACCGTCTTTCCTCGTCTGCCCATAATGCGTGGCGGCGAACCGGCCGCAGCCGGTCGCCCTTCCCTCTACGACAAGGAGCAACATGGGTATCAACGACTGGCCGGAACAGGACCGGCCGCGCGAACGGCTGGCGCGCGAAGGCGCGGCGGCTCTCTCGAACGCCGAACTGCTGGCCATTTTCCTGCGCGTGGGCGTGCGTGGGCGCAACGCGGTCGAGCTGGGCGGCCACATGCTCGAGCATTTCGGTTCGCTCCAGCGCCTGCTGCACGCGACGCCCCAGGAGTTTTCGGAGGTGCATGGCCTGGGCATGGCCAAGTATGCGCAACTGCAAGCCGTCATGGAACTGGCGCGCCGCGCCGTCTCGGAACAGTTCTTCCGCCAGGCGCTGTGCTCGCCCGACGTCGTGAAAAACTACCTGCGCGCCAAGTTCGGCCTGCAAGCCTACGAATCCTTCGTGGTGCTCTTCGTCGACGTCAAGAACCGCCTGATCGATGCGCAGGAAATGTTTCGCGGCACCCTCACGCATACCAGTGTCTATCCGCGCGAAGTGGTGAAGGCGGCGCTGCGGCGCAACGCCTCGGGCGTGATGCTCGCCCATAACCACCCGTCCGGCGAGTGCGCCCCTAGCGAGGCCGACCTGGGCCTGACGCGCGCCCTGGCCCAGGCGCTGGCCCTGGTCGACGTACGCGTGCTCGACCATTTTGTGGTGGCAGGTTCACAAGTGCACTCTTTCGCCGAGCACGGCCAGCTGTGAGGAAACTTGCAGTTAACTGCGTGAAAACAAGGCGCTAGCCGCGATTTTACAATTGTTAAATTTAGCCGATGACTTAAGAAACAATTGTTTTTCGCAAGTGATTGATTCCGCGATGGTTTTCACGCTATACTCTCGTTTTTCCGATTTTGGAAGTTTATCTAAGGAGTGCACTATGGCACGTGTCTGCCAAGTTACTGGCAAGGGACCGATGGTTGGCAACAACGTCTCCCACGCTAACAACAAGACGAAGCGTCGTTTCCTGCCTAACCTGCAGAACCGTCGCATTTTCGTGGAATCCGAAAACCGCTGGGTCTCCCTGCGTTTGTCCAACGCCGGCCTGCGCGTCATCGACAAGCTGGGCATCGACGCCGTTCTGGCTGACATGCGCGCTCGTGGCGAAAAAGTTTAATTAGGGAGCTATCATGGCAAAAACTGGCCGCGACAAAATCAAGCTGGAATCGACCGCAGGTACCGGTCACTTCTACACCACCACCAAGAACAAGCGCACCATGCCGGCGAAGATGGAAATCACCAAATTCGACCCGAAGGCACGCAAGCACGTGATCTACAAGGAAACCAAGATCAAGTAATCGATCTGGTCAGTAGACGAAAAAGCCGCCCACGCAAGTGTGCGGCTTTTTTTATTTGTGCGATCGCCTGCGGGCGTTAGGCGCCAAGCGCGCGGATCCGCCAGGCGACCCTGCCGCCCATCCTCCCCTTCGGGCAAGACGAAAAAAAAAGAGCGGGCAATGCCCGCTCTTCTTCATTGTGGCGTTCGCTGCGATCAGGCCTTGTTGGCGCGCTTGCGGGCAACCATGCCGGCGCCCAGCATCGCGATGCCGAACAGGGCCAGCGAGCCCGGCTCCGGCACTTCAGCCAGCTTGAACTGGCCGTTGTTCGAGACGAAGAAGTACTGGCCTGGCTTGTTCTTGTAGGGGCTGTTGCCTGCACAGCCCGGACCCGAGAAGCCCGCGAATTCGCACGCGACTTCGTCCACCAGACGCGAGGTCGGCGAACCGACGGTGTTGGCGTTGGTAAAGGCGAACGACAGGATGGCTTCCTTCGACAGGTCCTTGCCGTTTTCACGGAAGAAGTAGCCTTCCGCCAGGCTTCCTACTGCAGCCGACGCCAGGACACTGACCTGGCCATTCTTCACCGGGCTGCCGCTGGCATCGACCAGGCCGCCGCCGCCGGCCAGCACGTCGAATTGGGCGATCAGGTTGCCCAGGTTGGCGCCGTACACGCCTGCCGTGGTGCCATATTGGCCGTTAGTCGGGTTCTGGTACATGCGGATGGTGCCGCCGGTGAACTTGAAGGCGCCGCTGAAGTTGCCGGTGCCCTGGGCTTCGAAGACGGCCGAGATGTTGCCGCCGGCGTAGTTCAGCGGGAACAGGGCGCCGTTACCGTCGGCCTGCGTGATGTTGAAGACCGCGTGCTCGACGAAGGAGAACGAATTCTTGCCGGTTGGGGTCAGCTGGATGAAGGCATTGCCGTTCACGTCCAGGTATTCATTGACCGATTGCCCACTTTCGAAACCGCCACCGTTCGGGTTGAACACCCAGTCGTTCAGCACGACGCCGCCAGCGTGGGCAGCGTTGAACGAAAGGGCCAGGGCGGCAGCGCAAGTCAGCTTCTTCAGAAATTTCATAGTGTGCTCTTTAACAGTAGGAATTGGATTGTTCAGACCTGGCTAAATAAGCAATACTTGTGCCAGATAAATATTTACTATTGGAATCAATTACTTAAAGGCACGGCAGATGAATTAAAAACAATGACTGTAAGAAATTTCGACAGAATAGACATGCTAGCGGCATGCGCCGGGCTGGAGCCCCGCCCTGTTGCATCGTTACGCCGGCACCACAAAAGACAACGGCTCCCGCAGGAGCCGTTGTGATTGTGAATCGAGGTCTTTTACGCGTAGCTACGCAGGCGCAGCGAGAACTCCTGCAGCGACTTGATGCCTGAAGCTTCGGCACGTGCGCACCAGTCCTGCAGCTGTTGCAGCAGCTGGTCGCGGGTCGAGTGCGAACGTTCCCAGATAGCGCCGAGTTCCACGCGCATCTGGTGCATGGTTTCCAGCGCCTTGCTGTGCTTGAACAGCTCGATCAGCTGCTGCTTTTGCGACAGCTCCAGCTTGCCCGGCTCGCGCTGCAGCAGCTTGCGCGAGCTCTTCAGGAAGCGCGCTTCCAGCTCGGCCTTGTGCTTCAGGTGTTCCAGCTCCTCGCGGAACGCGGCCTTCACCGACTTGGCATATTTCGCCATCACGTCGTAACGGTTGGTGATCACCGACTGCAGGGTTTCCAGGTCGGCCACGGCCTTGTCCTTGGCCAGCTTCGGCTTCGGCGCCACTTTCTTCACTTTCGCCAGACCCAGCATTTCCAGGGTGCGGATATAGGCCCAGCCGAGGTCGAACTCATACCACTTGCTCGACAGCTTGGCCGAGGTCGCATAGGTGTGGTGGTTGTTGTGCAGCTCTTCGCCGCCGATCAGGATGCCCCATGGGAAGATGTTGGTCGCCGCATCGTTGCAGTCGTAGTTGCGGTAGCCCCACCAGTGGCCCAGGCCGTTGATGATGCCGGCAGCGGTAATCGGGATCCACATCATCTGGACTGCCCAGATGCTGACGCCGATGACGCCGAACAGCACGAAGTTAATCACCAGCAGCGCCGACACGCCGGCCGCGCTGTAAGGGGTGTAGACGTGGCGCTCGATCCAGTCGTCCGGGGTGCCGTGGCCGTACTTTTCCAGCGTTTCCTTGTTCTTGCTCTCGGCGCGATACAGTTCGGCACCTTCCAGCAGCACTTTCTTGATGCCGCGGGTCTGCGGGCTGTGCGGATCTTCCTCGGTGTCGCACTTGGCGTGGTGCTTGCGGTGGATGGCCGCCCATTCCTTGGTCACCTGGCCGGTCGTCAGCCACAGCCAGAAGCGGAAGAAGTGGCTCGGGATCGCATGCAGTTCCAGTGCGCGGTGGGCCTGGTGGCGGTGCAGGTAGATCGTGACGCTGGCGATGGTGATGTGGGTCACCACCAGCGTGTACACCACCGCCTCCCAGGCGCTCAGGCCGACGAGGCCGGTGGACATGAATTCCAGCACGGAATGCAGGATGTTGCTAAAGGTCATTACTGCTCCAAAGTGATTACTGTCTGTGTGGCGCCGTTTTTCTGTAGAAACGGTCGCGGTGGCGGCACGAACGCGCTGCGGGTCAACCCCGCATTCTACGCACTTTCCGATGACGCACGGCACGAACAGCGCAGATAAATCCGCCCTGATTCGAAATGTGCGACACCAGGATGCGAAATATGCATCAAACGGGCGAAGCTTGTGGCGGAAGGCCCAATCGGATGGCGCCGGAATGCACCAGCGCATAGATGTTCTTGTTCACGGCCGAGATCACGCCGCCGCTGCCCTTTTCCGGGTCGATGATCGAGAAACCCAGCTCCAGCTCGTAGCCGTGGGGGCCGAAGGCGTTCAGCTGCACCGAGGGCGCCGGATCCGCGATCACGCGTTCGACCTCGTCGGCCTGGCGCGCCAGCAGGGCCATGACTTCGTTCAGGTCACTGTCGTAGGCGACCGTGATCTTCGTATTCAGGCGCACCGCCTTGTTGGTCGTTGCCTGGTTCAGGACCACGCCGGTGATCAGCATCTCGTTCGGCAGCAGGGTTTGGGTACCGTCGGCGGCCTGCAACACCGTGGTGCGGGTGTTGATGCGCGCCACGCGGCCGGAATACTTGTCCACCGTGATCGGGTCGCCGATCGACAGGCTGCGTTCCAGCAGGATCAGGAAGCCGGACACGTAGTTGCTGGCGATGCGCTGCATGCCGAGACCCAGGCCGACGCCGAGCGCGCCGCCGAACACCGACAGCACCGTCAGGTCGAGGCCGACCAGTCCCAGGCTGACCAGCACCGACACCAGGATCAGCACCGCGCGCCCCAGCCGCGCCAGCACCACGCGCACCGAGGTATGCATGCCCTCGATGCGCATCAGGCGCTCTTCCAGCGCGGAGCCGGCCCACAGGGCCAGCATCATCAGGATGACGACGGAAACGATGGCCTGCAGGATCGCCAGCAGCGATGCCCGCTTCGCGCCGAGCGGCACCTGGTGTGTCTCGAGGAATTTGATGATATCGGGCCACTGCCCGGTGAGATACAGCGCCACGCCAATCCAGACGAGCAGCGCCAGCACCTTCTCGAAGGTTTGCAGGGCGGTGCCGAGCTGGCCATGGCGCGCGAACACCCGCCGCAGCAGGTAGAACACCATGCGGATCCAGGCCATCGATGCGAACAGCGGCAGGGCCACGCGCAGCAGGTGCACGTTCTGGTGCCGGCCCAGGATCACCATGGCCAGCCAGACGCCGGCCGTGATCAGGAGCGGCGCCAGCACGCGGCCGAAGCCCTCGACGCCGATACGGCGGATCGCGCCGGCGTTCGTGTCCTCGTGCAGCCAGCTGCGCCGGATGATGCGCGCGAGCAGCATGCCGACGGCGACCGCGACCACGATCGCCAGCGCCTGCCACAAGATGCGAGGATTGCTGATGTCCTCGAGCAGGTCCTGCAGCAGGTCGGTCAGCGGCATGTTGCGCACGTTCTAGCTTACTCCGCGTCGGCCTCGGCGGCCTTCGGCGCCTTCGCGCTGACCGCCTTGCGCTCCAGCACGGCGGCGAAGAAGCCGTCGGTCTGGTGCTTGTGCGGCAGCAGCTTGAGGTATTTGTCCATTTCGAGCTCGATCTTCTGCTCGGCCAGGACCTTGCTCATTGGCACCAGCTCGAAGTCCGGGTGCGAAGCCAGGAACTGCTCGACGATGACGTCGTTTTCTTCGTTCAGCAGCGAGCAGGTGGCGTACACCAGGCGGCCGCCGCCCTTCAAGAGGCGCGCGGCGCCGTCCAGGATCGAGGCCTGCTTTTCCTGCATCTCGGCCACGGCGCCTTCCGGCTGGCGCCATTTCACGTCCGGATTGCGGCGCAGCGTGCCCAGGCCCGAGCATGGCGCGTCGACCAGCACGCGGTCGATCTTGCCGGCCAGGCGCTTGATCTTGGCGTCGCGCTCGTGGGCGATCAGGACCGGATGCACGTTCGACAGGCCGCTGCGCGCCAGGCGCGGCTTCAGCTTCGATAGGCGCTTTTCCGACACGTCGAAGGCGTACAGGCGGCCGGTATTGCGCATGGTCGCGCCCAGCGCCAGGGTCTTGCCGCCGGCGCCGGCGCAGAAGTCGACCACCATTTCGCCGCGGCGCGCAGCCAGGATCTGGGCCAGCACCTGGCTGCCCTCGTCCTGCACCTCGATCGCGCCTTCCTTGAACAGCGGCAGGCCCTGCAGGTTCGGCTTTTTCTTGACGCGCAGGCCGAGCGGCGAGTACGGCGTCGGCTCGGCGATGATCGGTGCCTCGGCCAGCTTGGCGATCACCTCGTCGCGGTTGGCCTTGATGGCGTTCACGCGCAGGTCCAGCGGCGCCGGCGTGTTCAGCACGGCGGCCAGCTCCTGGGCTTCCTGCTCGCCGTACTGGCCGACCAGCTTGTCGTACAGCCACTGCGGCAGGTTGGCGCGCGCCAGCGGCGGCAGCAGGCTGCGGTCGATTTCCTTGATGCGGGTGAGGAAGGCGGTTTCGTCTTCCGTCAAGCCGCCGAGGGCGTCGATGCCGACGGTCTCGGACAGGCCCAGCAGCGCCAGGCGGCGCATCGACGGCGTGCCGCCGGTGCCGCCGAACTCGGTGAAGAAGGTCTTGTTGCGCAGGACGGCGTAAACCGCCTCGGCGATCACGCCGCGTTCGCGCGGGCCAAGGCGCTGGTGGTCCTTGAAGTAGCGCGACAGGGTGACGTCGGCCGGGGCCGTAAAGCGCAAGATCTCGCGCAGCACTTCTTCCGTGCTGCCGAGAATTGCTGGTGGCAATCTCATGAAATTCCTTGATTAAATACTGTAGTGAATCAGGCGATCTGCGCGATGCGCACGTCGCCTTGTTCGATGCTCAGCCTGTCCTCGACGAACAGGCGCACCGCGTAGGGGTAGAGTTTGTGTTCCTCGGCCAGCACGCGCGCGGCCAGGGTGTCCTCGGTGTCGCCGGGCAGCACCGGGACGCGCGCCTGGGCGACCATCGGGCCGTGATCCAGCTCGGCGGTCACGAAATGCACCGTCGCGCCGTGTTCGGGCACGCCCGCCTCCAGCGCCTTCTTGTGCGTGTCCAGGCCCGGGAAGGCCGGCAGCAGCGAAGGATGGATGTTCAGCATGCGTCCCGCATAATGCTCGACGAAGGGCGCCGTCAGGATGCGCATGAAGCCCGCCAGCACGACCAGGTCGGGCGAGAAGCGGTCGATCTCGCGCTGCAAGGCGGCGTCGAAACTGGCGCGGTCAGGGTATTCCCTGCTCGGAACGACAGCAGTCGGGATCCCGTGCGCCGCGGCGAAGGCAAGCCCTTTCGCGTCAGGCTTGTTGCTGATCACCGCTGCCACGCGCGCCGGCCAGCCCTCGCGCTGGGCCGCACGCACGACCGCTTCCATATTGCTGCCGCGGCCGGAAATGAGGATCACGATGTTTTTCATAGCGCGCATTGTACCGTATGGCCAACGCCCAACTGTGGTATGGCAACGCCAGGAAAGGCTTGCTTCTACTCGAAAGAATAGAATACGCGGAAAGGAACGCGCTTGTCGGCCCAGAATTCGGCCGCGTCGCGGAACACATCGAGCAGGGTCTCGCGTGCTTCCTTGTCGAATTTCTGGGTGTTCGGCAATTGTTCCAGCACGACGAGGAAGCCGGGCTGGGGACCGGCCTGGAATACGGTCTCGGTCAGGCAGTTGCGCAGGGCGTCGAAGTTCTTGCTGCAGGGCTTGGTAAAATGGAAGTTCTCGCCGATGCGGGCGCACACCTGTTGCTTGGTCAGCGTGTTGGCGCAATGCGCGTACAGGAAATGGTGGCCCATGCGCGCCGCCTCTTCCTGCAGTTCCGGCACCCGATAGGCCCGAATCGACTGCACAAGATTGGACGGCACTCTCATCAACAAACTCATTTTTCCCTCAAGTCGACCTGGTGGTGTGGTTCGAATCGCCGGGGCCCGCTCACCATGCGCGCCCGGGCGGCAACGCTGCTCTCCTAAATCGTTTCCACGCGCCAATAAACCCTAATTTGTGTAAGGGTAACGTTTTGTAGTTACCGAAGCAACCCGAATGTGAATTGATGGCCCATTTTTGAAAAAATTTGCCGCTTTTCCACTCGAATCAGCCAGTTTTGGCGTGTTTTTGCCATTCTGGACGGGTCTTGTCGGTCTGCGCGCCGCTGTTACATTTTGTTGCCACGTAGATCGATTTTGCGGCCTCAACAGGATTAACATACAAGCGTGGATGAAAACAAATCCCTCCCCGCCAACAGCACCGAACGAACGAACGAGGTTCATCATGAACATGACTAGCAAAGTACTGATTTCCGCCCTGGGGCTGTGCGCCTTGCCGCTCGCCCAGGCTGCCGAATTCGAAGACTTCGGACGCGTGGTGCGCGTGCAGCCGCGCGTCGAACAGATCCGCCAGCCGCGCCAGGAATGCCGCACCGAATACGTGCAGGTGCCGGTGCAGCAGCAGCGCGGCAGCGGCGGCTCGGTGGTCGGCGGCATCGCGGGCGCCCTGCTGGGCAGCCAGGTCGGCAGCGGCAACGGTAAAGTAGCCGCCGCCGCCGCCGGCGCCATCGCCGGCGCCATGGTCGGCGACCGCGTCGAAAA
>DNCF01000221.1 GCA_003484545.1 Massilia sp.
GTCGCCGGCCAGGCTTTGGACTTCCGGCGAAGGACGGGCGCCGACGATGTAGAAGCGCGCCTGCGGCACCGCCTCGAGCACGCGCGGCAGCACGTTGGCGGCGAACCATTTGACGGCGTCGACGTTCGGCCAGTAGTCCATGGCGCCGGTGAACACCAGCGCCTGCTCGCCTTCCTCGAAAGGACTATCGTAGGCGCGCTCCGGGCTGAAGTAATCGGTGTCGACGCCGTTGTTGAAGAAGCCGATCTTGGCGCGGCTTTCCGGCGCCAGGGTGCGGAACAGCTCGGCCTCGGGGTCGGACACGAACAGCGAGGCGTCGAACTGGTCGGCCACGCGGCGTTCGTAGTCGAGCAGGTGGCGCGCCTCGTGGCGGTAGACCCAGCTCATCGGCCACTTCTTCTTTTCGGCGTACTGGCGCCATTTATCGGAGTCGACGTCGCAGAAGTCGATCACGCGGCGCGCCGCCGGATAGTCTTCGGCGTACTGCGCCATCACCGAGGAGAACATCATGATGCGGGCGATGCCGTGCTCGCGCATGGTCTTCGCGATCCAGGCCTTCATGCCGGCGTCGCGGTAGTAGCCCAGCGAGAGCGACTTGCCGGTGGCCAGCGCCCGGGCGCTGCGGATCTTGCCCTGGGTCGGGTTCAGGCGCACGAAATGGCTGCTGGCGCACAACGTCTCGACGGTCGGCACGTACTGCCAGTCGTCCTCGTCGTCGACGAAAGTCGCCAGGTGGACGCGGTACTTGCCGGCCAGGTGCTTCAGCAGGTGGTACGAGCGGATCTTGTCGCCCTTGTTCGGCGGGTAGGGGATGCGGTGCACCAGCAGCAGCAGGTCCGGCTTGGCTGCCTCGGCGACCGCCGCCGCCTTCTTTTGCAGCACGCCCTCGATGATCGAATTCATGGGCGTTCCAGGAAAATGCGGTCCATGCGGTCCCACGCGAAATCGCGGGCCAGGGCGGCAATGCGCCCTTCCATGCGGTCGATGTTGATGTAGTGGCGGAAGCGCGCCTTGGCGCCGAGTCCTTCCGGACGCGGCTGGCCGGGATCGACTTCCCAGGGGTGGAAGTAGAACAGCGCCGGTTCCTGGTCCTGCTCGTTGACGCGCTTGACCATCCAGCGCGACAGCGCGTAGGGCAGCAGGCGGAAGTAACCGCCGCCGCCGGCCGGCAGCTTCTTCGAACCCAGCTGCACGGTCGTGATCGGCACTTCCAGCAGGCCGTCCGGGCCGTTCGGATAGAAGGCGAAGCGCGGCGCGTCCGGCATGCCGTAGTGGTCGTGGCGGATCGGGTAGATGCTCGAGCTGTAGCGGTAGCCCGCTTCGGTCAGCGCTTCCAGCGCCCACAGGTTGCCGTGGCCGATCGAGAAGCTCGGCGCGCGGTAGCCGATCACTTCCTGGCCGCCGATGTCCTCGAGGATCGCTTTCGCGGAGCGGATGTCGTTGTCGAATTCGGCGCGGCTCTGGTCCGAGGCGCGCAGGTGGCCGTAGCCGTGGCTGGCCAGTTCGTGGCCGGCGGCGACAATGCGGCGCACCATCGCCGGGTAGCGTTCGGCGATCCAGCCCAGGGTGAAGAAGGTGCCTTTCACGCCGTGGCGCTCGAACAGCGCCAGGATGCGCTCGATGTTGGCCTCGACGCGGCATTCGCGGTTCGGCCAGCTGTCGCGGCTGATGTAGGGGGCAAACGCCGAGACCTGGAAGTAATCCTCGACGTCGCAGGTCATCGCGTTGCGGATGCGCTCGCCCGGCTGGCGCTGCGGCCGGGCTGCGGGAGTTTGCATTCTCATTCCTGGGTATCCACGTGTTGGGCCGCCTGCGCCCCTTGCGGGGTGGCGACGATTTTCTTCAGGATCGACAGTACCGAGACGATCGATTTCTCGAGGCGCATCATGCGCTCGTCGAGGACCTCGGCGCTGGCGCGGCGCTCGGGCAGGTGGCCCAGGCCGTCGTCGCCCAGGGAGCCACCCAATGAGCCACCGAGCGTGTCGGGCGCCGGCGTGCCGACCGCGGTCGGCAGCTGGAATTCCTCGCTGATGTCGCTGATGACGGTCTTGATGTGCTCTTCGTTGAACTCGTGCAGCTCTTCGAGGTAGCCCATCAGCAGCACGCGGTCGAGCAGGGTGTTGGTCTTGCGCGGGATGCCGCCGGTGTGGGCGAAGATCGCCGCGTGGGCGCCGTCGTCGAAGGCCGGGTCGCCGTTCCAGCCCACCGTATGCAGGCGGTGCTCGATGTAGGCGCGGGTTTCCTGGGCGTCCATCGGGCCCAGGTGGTAGCTGGCGATCACGCGCTGGCGCAGCTGCTGCATGGTCGGGCTGTGCAGGGTGGCGCGGAATTCCGGCTGGCCGAGCAGGAAGGTCTGCAGCAGCGACTTGTCGTCGGTCTGGAAGTTCGACAGCATGCGCAGTTCCTCGACCGTCTGGGCCTTCAGGTTCTGGGCCTCGTCGATGACGAGCAGGGCGCGCTTGCCCTGGCGGTCGACGGCGCGCAGGAACTGCTCGAGGCGGGTCAGCAGGTCGGTCTTGCTGGCGCCTTCGTACGGCAGGCCGAAGGCCGACACCACCATGCGCAGGGTGTCGTCCGGATCGAGGTGGGTGTTGACGATGTGGGCGGCGACGATCTGGTCAGCCGGCAGCTTGTTGAACAGGTTGCGCACCAGCGTGGTCTTGCCGGCGCCGACTTCGCCGGTGATGACGATGAAACCCTCACCCTGCGACAGGCCGTATTCCAGGTAGGCCATGGCCCGTTTGTGGCCCTTGCTGCCGAAGAAAAAGTGGGGATCGGGGCGCAGCTGGAAGGGCTTGGCCGAGAGTCCGTAATAGCTTTCGTACATCGTGTCACTCCGTATTTAGAGCTGCACCGTCAGGGTGGCGGCGACGGCGTTCTCGGTGTAGTCGCGGCGCGTGACGTCGCTGTCGCCGACGATGCGGCGCAGTTCGACGCTGCCGCGTACCGAGCGGCCGAAGCGGTGCGTCAGCCCCAGGCGCAGCGAGTTCTGCTTGCTTTCCAGGTCGGTGTCGAGCGAGCGCGCGCGCGTCGCCGACAGCGATGCCAGCGCGCTCGAACGGGCGCTCAGGCGATAGTTGTAGGCTGCCGTCACGCCGTACTGGCGCACGCTGTCGTTCAGCGCGCGCAGCTGGCTGCCGAGCAGGCCGCTGTCGCTTTCCGACGAGGACAGCGCGGTGCGCTCGCTGGCGTAGGCCGACAGCACGGCGCTGCTGTGGCGCCAGTTGAAGGCGCTCGACGCCTGCAGCAGCTTCTGGCGCATGTAGCGGTTGGTCAGATAGTTGATGCTGTCGGCCAGCGTCGGCGGCAGGCCGGCGGCGCGGATGTAGCCCTCGACCGCCTGGCGCCGCAGCACCGGGTCCGGAATGCTGGCGCTGAACAGCGAGTCGAGCATCGACGCGGTGTCGATCGCGGCCGGCAGCGTGAACTGCGAGCGGCTGGTGGTGACGGCATCCGAATAGCCCAGCTTCCAGACGCTGTGGCGGCTGCGGTGCAGCGCCGCCAGCGAGCCGGTATTGCCGAGGTAGTGGCGGCCGACCGACATCTGCAGGCTGGTGCGCGGCGAAGGCGTCCAGGCGAAGCCGCCCGACCAGCTCGCGCCCGAGGTGCGTCCGCCCAGCGCCTGGTAGTCGTACTTGTCGTAGCCGGCGGTGGCGGTCAGGGCCAAGGTCGGTCCGAGCCGGTAGTTCAGGCCGGCCAGGGCGTTCTGCGACGAGGTGTCGCCGAAGCGCTCGTTGTCGACGTCCTGGCGCGCCAGGCGCAGGTTCCAGCCGACGTTGCGAAAGCCCGGGCCGCTGACCACGTCGAGCGAGACGCCGTCGGCCGTGCTGTCGCCGAAGGTGCTGCTGACGCCGGTGTCGACGCTGTCGTGGGTGTAGCGCAGGATGCCGCTGGCGAAGTTGCCGAAGCGGTGCGTCAGGTAGGGGCTGATGCGCCAGCTCTTGACGTCGGTCTGGTTCTCGTCGCTGTAGCGGTTGCCGTTGGCGTCCTCGACCAGCGGGCCGAAGGCCGTGATGCTGCGCGCGCTGGATTCGGCGCTGGCCTCGACGTAGAACAGCTGGTCGACCACGTTGATGCGACCGCTCGCGTCGTACTGGTGCTGGCTGCTGCGCACGCCCGGCACGTTGCCTTCGCTGTAGTCGAAGTAGTACAGACGCGCCTTGGCGGCGAAATCCACGCGCGCGCTTTTCGCCAGCACGTCCAGGCCCGGCACCGCTTCGGTGACGAAGGACGAGCGCTTGGTGGCGTCGCCGCGCAGGTTGACGTTGTCGGTATAGGTTTCGCTCAGGCTGAACGAAGGGGTGACGGTCACTTCCGCATGCGCGGGAAGTGCCGCCAGCAGCGCCGCCGCCAGCGGCAGCAGTGCCGGATACTGCGGGCGCGGCAGGCGCGAACGCTTAGCCGTAGTGATAATCATACGTCTCTTCGATGCCGGGGATGTCCCGGGCCTTGTTGTAGATGAGGTTGACGTTGCTGCAGCCCTCCAGCTGGCGCAAGGATTCCTTGACCGCGTGCTGGGTCGTGGTCTGGGCTTCCACCACCACGACGATCTGGCCCATGTGGCCGGCCAGGACCCGCGATTCGCTGGTCAGCAGCAGCGGCGGCGAATCGAAGATGATGACGCGGTCCGGATAGCGGTGCGCGATCTCGGTGACCAGGTTGCTCATCGTCGAGCTGGCCAGCAGCTCGGTGGCGCGCGGCGTGCTGGTGCCGGCCGGCAGGATGCTGAGGGTGTCGACGTTGGTGCGCAGCATGACGTCGGCGAAATCGAGCTTGTCGTCGATCAGGATGTCCATCAGGCCGCGCTGGGCCGGCAGGCCGAGCGTGCGCAGCACCGAGGGGCGGGCGACGTCGGCGTCGACCAGCAGCACG
>DNCF01000140.1:0-2218 GCA_003484545.1 Massilia sp.
GGCGAAGAAGGCTGCACCCCGCACCAGGGCCCGCGCGGCGGGCGGCGACGCGGCGTGACCGGCCCGGGCCGGCAGTGTCGCCGGGGTGGCGTTCGATGTTATGCTTGCGGGTGACACCATAAAGACCGCCTTCCATGCTACAAAAAGCTCCACGCCGCACCCGTGAACGCATCCTCGAGCTCTCGCTCAGGCTGTTCAACGAGTTCGGCGAGCCGAACATCACGACGACCGTCATTGCCGAGGAGATGAACATCTCGCCCGGCAACCTGTACTACCACTTCCGCAACAAGGACGACATCGTCAACTCGATCTTCGTCCAGTTCGAGGCCGAGATCGAGCGCATCCTCACGGTGCCGGCGGGACGGCGCTCGAACATGGAAGACGTGTGGCTCTACCTGCACCTGATGTTCGAGCTGATCTGGCGCTACCGCTTCTTCTACCGCGACCTGAACGACCTGCTGTCGCGCAACCGCAAGCTCGAACTGCATTTCAAGGCCATCCTCGCGCACAAGATCAAGGTCGCGCGCCAGCTCTGCGAAGACCTGCGCAGCGAAGGTTCGCTCGACGCCGGCGACCAGCAGATCGGCGCGATGGCGACCAACATGGTGGTCGTCGCCACCTACTGGCTGTCCTACGAATACGTGCGCAATCCGCGCAAGTACAGCGAACAGCAGGCGATCGCTGACGCGCTCGCGCGCGGCTGCTACCAGGTGTTGTCGATGCTGGGCCCCTACCTGCGGGGCGACACCCGGCTGCTGTTCGAGAAGCTGGCCGAGGAATACTTGAAGAAGCTCCCGGAAGAGGGCCGCGACCCCAGCGCTTGAGCAAACCCCACATGGCTGCGTTGCTCCGTCTCGCCGACCTCACCTACTGTCTTCGACAGCGCGCCTCGCCCTGCGGGCTTTGCTCGAGCGCTCATACATGATCGGAAACCATATGAAATCAATCGCCGTCTACTGCGGCGCCTCGAACGGCGCCAAGCCCATCTACGCCGACGCGGCGCGCCAGTTGGCGCGCGCCCTGGTCGAGCACAACATCGCCCTGGTCTATGGCGGCGGCAAGGTCGGCCTGATGGGCGTGATCGCCGACGAGGTGCTGCGCCTGGGCGGGGAAGCGACCGGCGTGATCCCGCGCGCCCTGGTCGAGCGCGAGGTCGGCCACGCGGGCCTGACGCGCCTGTTCGTGGTCAAGGACATGCACGAGCGTAAAGCCATGATGGCCGACCTGGCCGAAGGCTTCATCGCCATGCCCGGCGGCTTCGGCACGCTGGAGGAACTGTTCGAAATGGTGACCTGGGCCCAGCTCGGCATCCACGCCAAGCCGATCGGCCTGTTGAACACCGAAGGCTTCTACGATGGCCTGGCGGCCTTTGCGCGCCACCAGGAGCAGGAAGGCTTCGTGCGCACCGCGCACGTGGAGCTGATGAACATCGACGCGGATGCCGAAGCGCTGGTGAAGCGTTTGCGGGCCGCGGCGGGACCGGCGGCGTAGTGACGTAGGGTGGGCGCCCCGTGCCCGCCTACGGGGTGTGTTCCGGTTCGATTCCAGTCGGGGAATGCCCGCCGTTCAGGCGTCCAACGCCAGCGGAGCGGCCGCCGCCGCCTGCTGTTCCGGCGCCACCGCCAGGCTTCCGCAATACTCCGGCTGCGGCACGTGCAGCGCGACCATCCGTGCGATCTCGGCCGCCGGCACCGGCTTGCTGAACAGGTAGCCCTGCATCTCGTCGCACTCGTTCTCGCGCAGGAAGCGGCACTGCTGCTCGGTCTCGACTCCCTCCGCGATCACCTTCAGGTTCAGTTTGTGGCCGAGCGAGATCACCGCCATCGCGATCGCCTGGTCGTCCGGGTTGTCGGCCAGTTCGCTCACGAAGCTCTTGTCGATCTTCAGGCGGCTGATCGGGAAGCTCTTCAGCGCCGACAGGCTCGAGTAGCCGGTGCCGAAGTCGTCGATCGACAGCGACACGCCCATCGCCTTCAGCTCGCGCATGGTCGCGACCGACTTCTGCAGGTCGCGCATGAGGAGGCTCTCGGTCACTTCCAGTTCCAGCAGCGCCGGCGGCAGGCCTGAATCGACCAGCGCGGCGCCGACCCGGTCGACCAGGCGCGCTTCCTCGAACTGGCGCGCCGAGACGTTCACCGACACCGCGATCGGCCCCAGGCCGGCCTCGCGCCAGGCCTGGGCCTGGCGGCAGGCGCTGCGCACCACCCATTCGCCGATC
>DNCF01000140.1:2524-3225 GCA_003484545.1 Massilia sp.
GCCAGCGGATCAGCGCCTCGACGCCGAAGATGCGGCCGCTCCTCAGGTCGAGCTTCGGCTGGTACAGCAGATGGAAACTGTTCTCGCCTGCGCCACCGTCGGCGGTCGCCTGCACCGCCTGGCGCAGGCCGTCGAGGAGCACCAGCTTTTCTTCGACGCTGGCGTTCATCTCGCGCGCGTAGAACTGGAAGTTGTTGCTGCCCAGGTCCTTGGCGCGGTACATCGCGGCGTCGGCGTTCATCAGGAGGGCGCTGGCGTCCATCCCGTCGCGCGGGTACATCACCACGCCCATGCTGCAGCTGACCTGCACCGCCTGGCCGGCCACCTGGACCGGCTCGGTGACGGCGACCCGGATCTTCTCCAGCAGCGGCGCCAGGGCCGTCGGGTCGGTACCCTGGTCGGGCAGCAGGATGACGAACTCGTCGCCGCCGAAGCGCGCCAGGGTGTCGTTGCGGCGCAGGCAGGCGCCCATGCGCCGGCTGACCACCTTCAGCAGCTCGTCGCCGGCCTTGTGGCCGAGGCCGTCGTTGACCAGCTTGAAGCCGTCGAGGTCGACGAAGGCCAGCGCCACGCCCTCGCCGTTGCGCGCGGCGTTCCTGATCGCCTGGTCGATCCGGTCGTGCATCAGGTTGCGGTTCGGCAGTCCGGTCAGCTCGTCGTGGTGGGCCATGTGGAAGATCCGTTCCTCGGCCAGCTTGCGC
>DNCF01000140.1:3466-3620 GCA_003484545.1 Massilia sp.
TGCGCTCGGTGATGTCGCGCACGATCGCCACCACGCCGTCCTCGACCGCCACCACCTGGCGGTGCAGCCAACGGCCCTGCGCGGTCGTCGCGCTGGCGCGCCATTCGCCTTCGCGCGGCTGGCCGTCGGCCGCCACCAGCGCCAGGTCGTCGAA
>DNCF01000139.1 GCA_003484545.1 Massilia sp.
TTCAAGCTGACCAAGCACGGCAACCACAAGCTCGAGAAGATCGAGCTGATCCTGCGCTTCTATCCGCGGATGCAGTTCGTGCTGATCGGCGACAGCGGCGAGCGCGATCCCGAGATCTATGCCGAGATCCTGCGGCGCCATCCGGGCTCGGTACGGATGATCTACATCCGCAACGTCAATCCGGACCCGGCGCGCATCGAGGCGCTCGACCGCCTGATCGAGGAAACGAGCAGCACGGGAACCCAGCTGGTGCTGGCGCCGGACAGCGTGTTCGCCGCCTCGCATGCGGCGGCGGAGGGACTGATCCAGGTCGACCGCCTGGGCGCCGTGCGCCAGGACAAGCGCGAGGACGAAGGCAAGCCGGCCGCGGGTTGAGCGCAGTCGCGGCCGCGTTGTCGGCATATGTTCGCGCAGCCGCAGCCGTAGGGTGGGCGCGGCCGGCGTAGGCACGGAGTGCCCACGCGTTACGGGCGTTGCCGGTAGTCACAGGCCGCGACAGATCGCTCGCACGGTGTGCGGTGGACGTAAACCGGGCAGAGGTTGGAGCCGGCGGGCGATTGGTACCAGCTATCGTAGAGAGGATGCGCAGGTAACGCGTGGGCACGGGGTGCCCACCCTACCAAGCTCCTGACTGAACGGCACTACCGTCATGGAAGTGGTTTCAGGCGCGCGGCGCGGCCGCGTTGTCGACCTGGTGTTCGCGCAGGCGCAGCGCTTCGCCGATCATGACCAGCACCGGGCCATGCGCGGCGTCCAGGCCGCGCGCGAGGTCGGCCAGGGTCAGGCGTTCGATGCGTTCGTCGGGCCGGCTGCAGTTCTCGACCACCACCACCGGCGTGTCGGTGCTGCGCCCTTGGGCCAGCAGGCGCTCGGCGGTGGCCGCGGCTTCGCGACCACCCATGTACTGGATCATGGTGTCGGTGTGGGGCAGGGCGGGGTGTTCGGGCTGGTCGGGCGCCGTGCTGGAGGTGAAGAAGGCGACGCTGCGCGCGACGCCGCGCTTGGTCAGCGGCTGCTTGGTGGCGGCCGCGGCGGCCACCGCGGTGGTGATGCCGGGGACGATCTCGACGGCGATGCCGAGCGCTTCGAGCGCGCGCAATTCCTCGTCGGCGCGGCCGAACAGCATGGGGTCGCCGCCTTTCAGGCGCACCACCATCTTGTACTTCTGCGCGCATTCGACCAGCAGGCGGTTGATCGCCTCCTGGGCCGTGGAGCGCTGGCCGGAACGCTTGCCGACCGAGATCAACTCGGCCTGGGCGCACAGTGCCAGCATCTCGGGCGTCACCAGCGCGTCGTAGAGCACGACTTCGGCCTGCGCCAGCAGGCGCGCGCCACGCACGGTGATCAGGTCGGCCGCACCCGGTCCGGCGCCGATCAGGTAGACCTTCCCGAGTGCTGCCCGATCTTCCGCCATCCACTGCTCCTGATTTATTCGCCCAGGCGAATCATACCCGCTGCGACGGTCTGGTGCGTGACTTCGTCGATCAGGATGAAGGCGCCGGTGGCGCGGATGTCGGCGTAGGCGTCGGCCGCCAGCGGCTGCTGGACCGTCAGGTTGATGCGCGCGATGTCGTTCAGCTTCAGGCCCGCGGCCGGGTTGTCGACGGCCTTGCGTTCCTGGGTGTTCACGTCGAGCAGGGTATCGACTTTCGTGACCTTGGCCGCGGTCTGGCGCGTGCCGTGCTTGATCCAGTACTTGCGGCGCACATCCAGCGGCTCGTCCGACATCCAGCAGACGTCGGCCACGACCTGCTTGAGCAGGGTCGCCGGCGCGTCCTGGCTGGCCAGGGTATCGCCGCGCGAGATGTCCAGGTACTCGTTCAGCAGCAGGGTCACCGACTGGCCGGCGCTGGCCGACGGCAGCGAGCCGTCGAAGGTGACGATCTCCTTGACCGTGGCGCTCTGCCCCGAAGGCTGGACGACGAGCTTGTCGCCGACCGCGACCTTGCCCGACTCGATGCGGCCCATGTAGCCGCGGAAGTCGTTGGCTTCGTGGCCGTTGTGGCGGGCAACGAGCTGCACCGGGAAGCGGAACGGCGCGAGGTGAGAATTACTACCATGGGCTTCGTCGTAGACCGAGAGCGACTCCAGCAGCTCGATCAGGGTCGGGCCCTGGTACCAGGCCATGTTCTCGCTCGCCTCGACCACGTTGTCGCCGGCGAGGGCCGACAGCGGGATCGCGGTCACGTCCTTCAGGCCCAGTGAATCGGCGAATGTGCGGTAGCTTGCCACGATGCGCTCGTAGACGCTCTGGTCGTAGTTCACCAGGTCCATCTTGTTGACGGCGACGATCACGTGCTCGATCTGCAGCAGCTTGGCGATGGTCGAGTGGCGCTTGGTCTGGATGAGCAGATCCACGCCGCCATCCTCGCGCAGCTTCACTTTCGAGACGTCGACCAGGATGATCACGGCGTCGGCGGTCGAGGCGCCGGTCACCATGTTGCGGGTGTACTGCTCGTGGCCCGGGGTGTCGGCGATGATGAACTTGCGCTTCGGCGTGGCGAAGTAGCGGTAGGCCACGTCGATCGTGATGCCCTGTTCGCGCTCGGCCTCCAGGCCGTCGGTCAGCAAGGACAGGTCGATCGTATCGCCCACGGTGCGCTTGTGCTTCGAGCGCGAGACGGCGGCCAGCTGGTCGGCGAAGATGCCCTTGCTGTCGTACAGCAGGCGGCCGATCAGGGTGCTCTTGCCGTCGTCGACGGAACCGGCGGTGATGAAGCGCAGCAGGCTGTGTTGGGTCAACGTGTTGGTAGATGCGTCAGTCAGTGCGTTCATCAGAAATATCCTTGCTTCTTGCGTTTTTCCATCGAGGCTTCCGAGGTCTGGTCGTCCATCCGCGTCGCGCCGCGTTCGGTCACCTGGGTCACGGCGGTCTCGGCGATGATCGCTTCGACGGTCGACGCGTCCGACGACACCGGGCAGGTGCAGGAGATGTCGCCGACGGTGCGGAAGCGTACGGTCTGGGTCTCCACGGTTTCGCCTTCCTTCGCCGGGGTCAGCGGGGTCAGCGGCACCAGCAGGCCGTTACGCGGGATCACCTGGCGCTGGTGGGCAAAATAGATCGACGGCAGGGCCAGCTGCTCGCGGGCGATGTATTGCCAGACGTCGAGCTCGGTCCAGTTCGAGATCGGGAACACGCGCATGTTCTCGCCCGGATGGACGCGGGTGTTATACAGGTCCCACAGTTCCGGACGCTGGGCCTTCGGGTCCCACTGGCCGAACTCGTCGCGGAAGGAGAAGATGCGCTCCTTTGCGCGCGCCTTTTCCTCGTCGCGGCGGGCGCCGCCGATGCAGGCGTCGAAGCCGTGTTCGGCGATCGTTTCCAGCAGGGTCACGGCCTGGGCGGCGTTGCGCGAGTCGGTTTGCGGGTTACGCAGGCGCACGGTGCCCTTCCTGATCGATTCCTCGACCGAACCGACGATCAGGCGCTCGCCCAGTTCCGCGACGCGGGCGTCGCGGAAGGCGATCACTTCGTCGAAGTTGTGGCCGGTGTCAATGTGCACCAGCGGGAAGGGGAACTTACCCGGACGGAAGGCCTTCTCGGCCAGGCGCAGCAGCACGACCGAGTCCTTGCCGCCCGAGAACAGCAGGGCGGGGTTGCTGCATTCGGCCGCCACTTCGCGCAGGATGTGGATCGCCTCGGATTCGAGGGCGTCGAGGTGGCGCGCGTTGACGTCGGCCAGCACCTTGTTGGTTTCAGAAAGATTCGTCATGAATGGGGCCCTGTATTCTTGAGTGGCTGAACTAAATCAGGCCGCTACGGATTTGATTCGAATTAATTTCCCGTCGACCACGTGCAGGCCGCATTCCTTCGACTCCGGGTTCTCCCACCACCAGCGGCCGGCGCGCACGTCCTCGCCCGGCTGGATCGCACGGGTGCAAGGCTCGCAGCCGATCGAGGGGTAGCCGCGGTCGTGCAGGGCGTTGTAGGGCACGTTGTTGGTGCGGATGTATTCCCACACTTCCTCTTCGGACCAGTCGGCCAGCGGATTGAACTTGGTCATGAAGTGGGCCGGATCGTCTTCCTCGACGCGCAGGTCGGAACGGGTCGCCGACTGGGCGCGGCGCTGGCCGGTAATCCATGCCTTGTTGCCGAGCAGGGCGCGGCCCAGCGGCTCGACCTTGCGCACGCGGCAGCACTCGCGGCGCATCTCGACGCTGTCGTAGAAGGCGTTCAGGCCGTTCGCGGCCACGTAGGCGTCCACCGCCTCGATCTGCGGGCGGAACAGGGCGATCTCGTAGCCGTAATGGGCCTTCACCTGCTCCAGCACCGCCAGGGTTTCCTGGTGCAGGCGCCCGGTCTCGAGCGAGAAGATACCGATCGGCAGCTTGTTCTTCAGGATCAGGTCGGTCAGCACCATGTCCTCGGCCGCCAGGCTGGAAGCGAACACGGCCGGCGTGAATTCGGCCGCGATACGCTCGAGGATGGCGCGGGTGTCCTGCACGCGGGTGGCGAGTTCGCTCATGCTGCGTTCCTCAGATGCCGGCGCCGACGTCGCTGTGTTCGGGCTTCACGTCGCGCTCGGCGCGGCGGAACAGCGGCAGCGGCTGGTCGATGGAGGCCTGGTAGGTTTCCGAGAACACGGTCAGGCCCTTGAGTGCGTCATGGATCGAGCGGTCCTGGCGCGTGGCGTAGGCATTGAAGCCGACGCGCGACATCGAGAACAGCTGGTCGCGCAGCACGTCGCCGATCGCGCGCAGTTCGCCGGTGTAGCCCAGGCGCTTGCGCACGTTGTAGGCGATCGAGTAGCCGCGGCCGTCGCTGAATTTCGGGAAGTCCACCGCGATCACCTGGAAGCGGTCGGCCTCGCCCTTGAGGCTTTCGAAGCGCTCGTCGGCGGCGATCCACACACCGAGTTCGGCGCGTTGCGCCAGCGTTTCCTTCTGTGCCAGCCAGACGGCGAGCGGCACGATGACCTTGCCTTCGGGGACGACGACCGCTTCAGGCGCCTCGCCTTCTTCGAGGCGCAGCACGCGCCAGTCGTCGGCCACCACTTCGCGGCCGCGGATGATGTGTTCGTGGACTACTTCAAGCATGGTCTTCCCCAACCAGTTCGCCCGCCGGGATCGGCGTGGCATACACGTGTTCCTTGAATGGCGTAATGCCAAGGCGCTGCGCGGTCTCGGCGAAGCGCTCGCCTTCGAAGCGGTTCTCGACATACACATTCAACAGGCGCCCGATCACTTCCGGCATCTGGCCGGCCGAGAACGACGGGCCGATGATCTTGCCGATGGCCGCGTTGTTGCCCTGCGCGCCGCCGATCGAGACCTGGTACCACTCGCTGCCGTCCTTGTCGACGCCGAGCACGCCGATCGAACCGACGTGGTGGTGGCCGCAGGCGTTGATGCAGCCCGAGATGTTCAGTTCGATGTCGCCGATGTCGTGCTGGAAGTCGAGGTCGTCGAAACGCTCGGCAATCGCGGCCGCGATCGGGATCGACTTCGCATTCGCCAGCGAGCAGAAGTCGCCGCCCGGGCAGGAGATGATGTCGGTCAGCAGGCCGATGTTCGGCGTCGCCAGGCCTTTCGACTTCGCCAGCTGCCACAGGTCGAACAGGTCGGACTGCTTGACGTCCGCCAGCACCAGGTTCTGCTCGTGGGTCACGCGCAGTTCGCCGAAGCTGTACTTGTCGGCCAGGTCGGCAACAAAATCCATCTGCTCGGCGGTGGCGTCGCCCGGCGGCACGCCGGTCTTCTTCAGCGACAGCACCACGGCGGCATAGCCCGGCACCTTGTGCGGCTTGACGTTGCGGTTCAGCCAGTTGGCGAAGGCCCGGTTGTCCGGATGCGCGGCGACCGGGTCGGTGTCGTGCAGGGTTTCGTAGGCCGGCGGCTGGAAGTAGGCCGCGACGCGGTCGTATTCCTCGCGGGTCAGGGTTTCCGGACCGTCCTTCAGGTCTTGCCATTCTTCCTCGACCATGCGCGCGAATTCCTCCACGCCCAGGGACTTCAGCAGGATCTTGATGCGGGCCTTGTACTTGTTGTCGCGGCGGCCGTACGAGTTGTACACGCGCATCACGGCTTCGGTATAGGTCAGCAGGTGCTGCCAGGGCAGGAAGTCGCGGATCACGCTGCCGATGATCGGGGTGCGGCCCATGCCGCCGCCGGCCATGAACTTGAAGCCGACTTCGCCGGCGTCGTTCTTCACCAGGGTCAGGCCGATGTCGTGGATCGCGATCGCGGCGCGGTCTTCCACGGCGCCGTTGATGGCAACCTTGAATTTACGGGGCAGGGCGATGAATTCGGGGTGGAACGTGCTCCACTGGCGCAGGATCTCGGCGAAGGGGCGCGGATCCATGATCTCGTCGGCCGCAACGCCGGCGAACTCGTCAGTGGTAATGTTACGGATGCAATTGCCCGAGGTCTGGATCGCGTGCATCTCGACGGAGGCCAGGTCGGTCAGGATGTCCGGCGTCTGCTCCAGCTCGATCCAGTTGTACTGGATGTTCTGACGCGTCGTGAAGTGGCCGTACCCGCGGTCGTACTTGCGTGCGATGTGGGCGAACATGCGCATCTGGGCGGTCGACAGCAGGCCGTACGGCACAGCGACGCGCAGCATGTAGGCGTGGCGCTGCATGTACAGGCCGTTCTGCAAGCGCAGCGGCAGGAACTCTTCTTCGGTCAGCTCGTCGTTCAGGCGGCGTGCAACCTGGTCGCGGTACTGCGCAATGCGTTCGCGGACGATGAGATGGTCGTATTGGTCGTAGCGGTACATTTGGAATCCTTGTGGTGGAACCTCGAAAAACCTACTGCGCGTCGGATTCTTGGCCTGCGATGCTCGCTGTACAGTCCGTACAGCTGCGCTTCTCGGCCAAGACTCTTTCCGCTCGCTACGGTTTCTCGAGGTCCTTTTTAGCTAACTGAATGGTAAGGGCGGCGGGACTTATTCCAAACTACCGACTATTTATTTGCTTATATGCGGTAGGGGCATAAGCATTCGCATAAAATAGCGACTGGCGTTTTCTCAAATCACCATAACAACAGGAATGAACCTTCATCAATTGCGCTTCGTTCGCGAAGCCGTGCGCCAGAACTTCAACCTCACGGACGCGGCCAAGGCCCTGTTCACGTCCCAGCCGGGCGTGTCGAAGGCCATCATCGAGCTGGAAGAAGAGCTCGGGGTCGACATCTTCACGCGCCACGGCAAGCGCATCCGCGGGCTGACGGAACCGGGCCGGCTGGTGCTGGCCTCGGTCGAGCTGATCATGCAGGAAATCGACAGCCTGAAACGCATCGGCAAGGAGTACGCGGCCCACGACAGCGGCAGCTTTACCATCGCCACCACCCACACCCAGGCGCGCTACATGCTGCCGAAGGTGGTGCAAGCCTTCATGGGCAAGTTCCCGAAGGTGAGATTGTCCTTATTGCAAGGCAATCCGAAGCAGATCGCCGACATGGTCAAGAACGGGCAGGCGGATCTCGCGATCGCCACCGAGTCGATCGCCGCCGTCGACGGCCTGATCACGCTGCCCTGCTACCAGTGGGAGCACGTGCTGGTGGTGCCGCCGGAACACGAGCTGCTGCGCTCGAAAGCGGTAGCGCTGGACGAAATCGCGCGCTATCCGCTGATCACCTACGACGCCGCCTTTGCGGGGCGCAGCAAGATCGACCACGCCTTCAACCTGCGCGAGCTCAAGCCCGACGTGCTGCTCGAAGCCATCGACGCCGACGTCATCAAGACCTATGTCGAGCTGGGCATGGGCGTGGGCATCATCGCCGGCATGGCTTTCGATCCGGAACGCGACCGCAACCTGCGCGCGATTCCGGTCGGCCACCTGTTCGGCATGAACGTCTCGCGCGTTGCGGTGAAGCAGGGCGCCTACCTGCGCAGCTACATCTACACCTTCATCGAGCTGCTGGCGCCTAGCCTGAACCGCAAGATGGTCGAGGCGGCGATGCGCGGCGGCGAAAACTATGAGCTGTAAGAGAAAGATATGAGCAATCAACAAGTAGCAGAGTATTACGCCCGCCTGGGCGAAGCCGTCGAAGACATCTACCTCGAGCCGGACATGGACGAGGACATCGACGACATGAGCATCCACCTCGGCAACCTGCTGGCCGGCCACACCGTGCTGGAACTGGGCTGCGGCACCGGTTACTGGACCGAAGTGGTGGCCGAGGCGGCCGCGTCGGTGCTGGCCGTGGACATCAACGCCAACCTGGTCGACATCGCCCGCGAGCGCGGCATGCCGGAAGGTAAAGTCAGCTTCCGCGTCGCCGACGCCCTCGACCTGCCCGAGGACATCGGAAAATTCTCGGCGGTGCTGGTGAGCTTCCTGTGGTCCCACCTCACCAAGGGCGAGCAGGACAAGCTGCTGGCGGGCCTGAAGAAGCGCCTGGGCAAGGACGTGCTGCTGGTGATCCTCGACGAGTCTTTCGTGGAAGGCTTCAGCGAAACCACGGCGCGCACCGATGCCGAGGGCAATACCTGGGAAATCCTGACCACGGAGGAGGGCGAACGCTTCGAACTGCCGAAGAGCTACCCGGCCGACAGCGCCCTGCGCAAGCGGGTCGGCGCAGTCGGCAAGGAAATCAAGATCGAGCGGATCGAGTTTTTCTGGATTTTGACTTGCCGGTTGAAGTGACCGCAAGCGGCGGCGATTCGTAGTGTGTAGGGTGGGGTCTCGACCCCACGCGGTACCACGTTCGAACATCGAAACGCGTGCCAATTGGAAAAGGCCGATGATCATC